>JACQFP010000058.1 GCA_016200005.1 Verrucomicrobiota bacterium
ACACGCCGCGCCGTGCGCACGACCTGGCAAGGGATCAACAGGATCGCCTGGAGAAAGCGCCGGAACTCCATCCGCACCAGTTCCAGTCCCCGTTGGCGGTTGGGCGTCAGCAGCCCATACCAACTCTTGAGATTCCAGGCCAGCGCCGCCATCACCATGGAAGCCCAGTTGCTCAACAGATCGTTGACGGCCACGACATCGGACAGCATCTTGTATTCAACGCCACGACGCCGGGCTTCGTACGAACGGGCAGCTTCAATCAGATGATCTGGGCCGCCAGCAATTTTAGATGCTTCAACAGCACGCGATACCAACGCATCCAGTTCTATTCCTGTCGGGGCTGCCAACTCGACAGCGCGTTCGTATACAAACCGCTCCCTGCCGTCCAAGGTGAGGACGTTCAGAGCGCCGTCGCTCATCTTGAGCACGATCTCCTTGGCACAAGCGAACGCCTCCTCGAAATTGCGGCGCATTCGGCGTCGCCGTTGGCCGTCACAAGGATAGGCGATTGTATAAATCTTTTCCCCCCGATTCTGACCTTCGTAAATCACAACGCTGGCCCCCCTCTTCTGGCGGACTTCCAGCGGGAACACACGTTCCTCCGGCGGTGGTGGCGGTTCTTTCGCTGAATACGTTTTGTTCATACCCAGCTAGAACAAACTTTTCGTCCGTTGAACCTCCTGTTTGTCATGCAGGCGTCATGCAGCAGTTGTATACAACCGCATGGCTCAGCTAAGGGATTGAAAATGAAGAAGAAAGATTGGAGCGAGCGAAGGGATTCGAACCCTCGACACTCACGTTGGCAACGTGATGCTCTACCAGGCTGAGCTACGCTCGCTTCCGAACAGGCTCTGAAAGTAAGAGAATCCGTCTGGATTGCAAGCCCAGTTTTTTTGCAGCCGCGCCATCAGTCGAGAGGAGACACGCTGAACATCATCCGCCAATCCTGCTTCGATCCGGCTTGTCCCCTCTTCCTGAACCGACTACGTTCGACCTAGAATCTAACCACTCGATTGACCATGAAAATGCTGATTGTCACTGGTTGTTGGTTCGTGCTATTGGCCATCTGGATCGTTGCCGCCGCCGCCGGAACTTCTGCGGGCAAGGGAACATTGCGTCACATGGTCGCGTTCAAATTCAAGGAGACGGTCACACCGGAGCAAATAAAACAGGTGGAGGACGCCTTCCGCGCGTTGCGAACCAAAATCCCGCAGATCATTTCGTTTGAATGGGGCACCAACATCAGCCCGGAGAAGTTCGACAAAGGTTTCACTCACGGTTACATTCTCGGATTCAAGAACCCCAAGGACCGCGACAGTTATCTGGCCCATCCGGAACACAAGAAATTCGCTGAATTCGCTGGGCCGTTGCTCGCGGATATTTTCGTGATAGATTTCCAGGTGAAGGATTGAGCGTTCCGAAAGGGAGTAATGGAGTGAGGGAACATTACGGCAACACGCCAATAACCAATTCCTTTTTTGGTGCGCTAGAGAGGACTTGAACCTAGACGAGGGCTGTCGCCAGTTTTCGTAAACGTTCATTTCAACCGCATAAACATTGACGGTTGTTCACTTCTACTATTCTCACAACACGAACGCAATAACACCCAAAACGAAACTTTTTTGTCAGGAATTGTCAGGAGTTTTCAGCCCCTCACCAATCTCACCGCGCCGCTACGGCTTTTGATAACGGCTCCAAATTTCGCCAGCATCGCTTGCGCGAGGTGCGAAATTACAGGGCGGGTGTCGAGTTTCTCGTAGCCGGTCTGCGTCGTGCCGACGTTCTCGTATTTGAATCTTTCACCCGGAGGCGCGGCGGTGCGATCCGCAATCAGAAGTTCACGCGCCATCTCGCACGTCGCATCGACGACGGCTTTGGGCACTACGTTGCTTGCGACGGTGCCGCCGTTCCATCCATCGGCGTCCGGGTCGTGACAAGCTTCACGAGGCCATTGCAAGGCTTGTGTCGCGTGCGCCTTCACGCCGTCGAATTGGCATTGCGAATCAATTAGCCTGGTCGCAAACACCAGCGCTTTTTCTTTGTTGCCGGTGGTAGCGGCGGTCCAGGCCGAGGCGTAGAGATGGGCTTCATGGTAGGCATCGGAGTCAGCAACGTCCGCGTAGGTGTTGGCGTCGGGTTTGCCGGTGCCGTCTTCTTTGATGAGGGTCAGGGGCATGGGTTATGTCCTATGGAAAATGCCTCCTCTCCCTGACCCTCTCCTCCCTCGGGGGAAGAGAGGGTGGGGATACCGCTCAGGCATCTCTCACGCCAACCGCCTCTCTGCGCAGCTTCGCAGTCAGGCGCGGTAGGAAACAAAATGTCCCGACCACGGTGGCCGTGTCCGTCGGCGCATTGCGCGCCAACGAACCACTAATCCGCAATCAGGACGAATCAAACGTAATCCCGCGAAGGAGAGAAGCAAGCGCCCAGCGCGCCGACTAGGTGCGAGGCAAAAGTGGCCGAAGGCCAGAGGGAGGGCCAACTTGGCCTTCAGGTCCGGCTTTTTCTGCTCCGCGTTTCTCTCCATCACCCTCACAAGGCCGCCTCACCGGGGGTGTCTCGTGGTGCCCTCTAAAGATTACTCCCACGGACAAGCCCCGGGTCGGCGACCTGATTTTGTGAAGGGCGACGGACAGAAGACGCACAAGCAGAGCAGAAAAAAAAGACCATGAAAACCAAAACACAAAAATCAAACACCGGGCTCGGGAGCAGATCCGCACAGTCGACCAGTCCGAACACAGCAGCACCGCAGGCACCGGGCACACCGGCGCAGACGGCGAAGCAAGACCATCGCTTGCCGATTGATACAGAGGCCCGGAAGAAAAACCGCACACTCCCAACACCGAAAGTGTTGAACCAACTTTTTACGACGTTGCCGGACGTTTATCGGCTCGCGGAGGTTGTCGGAAAATGGGTATGGGTGGAGTTCAGGGAGACGCCCGCCGCCGAGATTCGGCAGCAGTTGGCGCAGCTTGGTTTCCATTGGAACGGCCAGCGTCAGACGTGGCAGCACCCTTGCGGCAAGTTCAGCTTGGGAAGTCAGGCCGACCCGCATCAGAAGTATTCCAGTTATTTCCCCGCCGACACCCAGCACGCCTGATTCACCAACGGGGCGCGGTTCACCCGCGCTCCATTTCTTCACTACTATGAAATTACGCAGACGCCGCTTGCCCATCCCGCAACACGAGTTTGGCTTTGCACCCGAAGCTTTCAACCTGTTTGCCGAATCGAGTCTCGACGGTGAGCGCATCACCAGAGAGCAGGCCGAGGCAGAGCAGAGACGCCGCACCGCCGATGCCACGCAAGCCGCTTTGTTCAACCAACCCTCTACCCGCAACCCACCGTGATGATGCCGGACGAGAATTGAACCACTCGCCCCGTGGGATGGTCCGACCTATCCCACTTGGGGCACAACATTTTCGCGGCTGAACGCTCGCGTTGTTCAGCCGCGCAGCCATTCGTTCCTGGAAGGGTGAAAAGCTGCGACTTGCCTCTCGATCGCTGGCGCTCCATTATCCCGGCCGACCTGTATGAACCCGAATCTTTCACGGATCGCCATGCTCTTGGTTTTCGCCCCGCTGGCGGGAACTGCCGCCTTCGAGCAGGACCATCGGATCAACGCGCTCGTCTGGCAGTTTGGTACAGATTCCTTTGCCACCAACAACGCATTGGGTGGGGCCTTCACCAGCACCGCTCAGCCACAGTTGCGGCAATCGCTTTCTAACAGCGTTGCCGACGGTTCAATCTCCATTATTTTCACGATGCCCGGGCTGGTTGACCTCACGGGCTCGAATGCGCCTTCGCTCCAGATCGGACTGCTTGACGGCATTCCTTACACTCCGTCCAACAATCCGGTTTCCTATTCGGGGAATTCAGACCTCGATTGGTGGTACTTCAGGGCGGCCGCTTCCGTGGACGCCGATGGCGTCGCGCTCCAGCAAATCGCCGGCTCAATTGTGAATCAGGTGCTCGACGCCGGACCGGAAAGACTCACTATT
This sequence comes from Verrucomicrobiota bacterium, assembly GCA_016200005.1. Taxonomy (NCBI): domain Bacteria; kingdom Pseudomonadati; phylum Verrucomicrobiota; species Verrucomicrobiota bacterium. Next base: position 3,999 of record JACQFP010000058.1, read on the forward strand.
GGCATGAGAATCGGAAGCATGCCTGCGCCGTTGACCATGTGGAACACTTTTATCAGGGCCACTACGAGCGCGCCCTCCACACTGTTGCAATCCACCAACAACTTGCCGCCGGGACATCGCCCCAGCGAGAACCTCGATCCAAGTTTGAAGAGCTTCTCGACAATGAACGCCGGGCGGGTGAAGGGAAATGTTACGGCTGCTTCGCTGGCCGCCATCCCCATCCCGCAGTCACTACTCCAGTCCAACGATCAAGGCTACACGACGGCCAATACCATGTTGGACGTGATCATCGGAGGGATGACCACTTTCGGGGGACTCATCCAGATTGTAAATCCAACGCAACCGGACAAGTTCGACCCCGCCGCTCCGACCCTTGGGGCTGGACCACCCTACCGCTTCTCGCTCGATGCAGGCACGAAACATGTCAACACGTGCCGAGACAAGAACAACGCAGTTGTCTCGCTGGATGCCGGACTCAATGCTTCGGCGTACTCAGCCTATTACCAGTTCGCGAGCGACCGTGTGATCGCGCTCAAACCTCCGTTGCCGGTCTTGCTGACGGACGTCGGAAAAACCGCGGCGGGTGCTGTTCGCTTCGCGTTTACCAACCAGCCAGATGCGTTTCTGACGGTCTTGTCTGCCACCAATATCACGCAGCCGCCGGCCGAATGGACAATTGTTGGTTCACCTTCACAGATCGCTCCCGGGCTCTTTCAGTTCATCGACTTCGACGCGACCAACCATCCGCAGCGCTTTTACCGCGTCCGCTTTCCGTGAAGCACGCACCCGCCCTACAACCCCCTCAACTTCCGTTGCGTGACGGCTCGCGATTTTGACGCCACCAAATAGCGCAGCGCGTCTGCCGCATCGTCGCCGCCAACGCCTTCCTCGTCGGCGTCAACCTTCAACACATCCTCAGGCCGGTTCGGATCATGTTGCAACGTCGGCAACGTCTCAATCAAACGCCCGCACCGCTTGTGAATGAACAGCGTCGGGCGGATGTCGGCTTCGACAGCCCCCAGGCGTTGCAGGATTTCCGCCCAACTGTTCACGCGATCCGTGTTCGCACAGCGTAAGGTGATGCCGAGCCGCGCATACTGCGCGGCAATCGTCGTGCCGTCGCTTTGACGCGAAAACACATCCGCGCCGGCCACGAACCGTTGCAAATCCGACATCTCCAATGGCCGCGTTTCTTTCGCCCGTTGGCTATTGGCTATCGGCCATTGGCTATTCGCAACACGATGCCTTGCCACCATCGCCTTGATCGCCGCCGAGTGACGTTGCGGCAGCCACAACCGCGCCGCGTGTTCATCCACCACGAACAGATTGCCGTCGCCATCCGTGCAGCCGAGCAGCGCCACCGTGTAATGCGCGAACCCGTAATCCAGGGCGGCGAACCATTCGCGCGCCCGCGTGTCGTCGAAATCCTCGACCACATGCACCTCGCGCCGCAGCATCGTGAAGAACTGGCCCGCCGCAATGTCCCAATCACCGTCCAGCCACGCGCGCTTCTGCCAACCAGTCAGGCTTTCCAGAATCTTCGTGTATTCAGGATTGTTGAACCGATTGTCAGCCACGCGCGCCGGCATAAAGCGCGTCTCCCTTTCGCGCTTCTCAAAAAACGGCAGCACGAACTTCGTTCGATACCACGCATGGCCGACGCCGCCGGGGTTCGTTGTCGAGTAAATGCGCGGACGCCAGTTCGGTTTGGACGTGCGCGAGCAAGTCGAAATGTCCTGATGCTTGCGACTCGACAGCGTCGTGGCTTCCTCGATTCCAATCACGTCGTATTCCAAGCCGAGGTAGGCGTCGATGTCCTTCTCGCTCTGAAAATGCCCGGCGATAATGCGCGAGCCGTTCGCAAATTTCAGCACGCCCCGATACGCCGAAAACTCATGTCTGAGTTTGCCGAAGAGCCGACGGCGCAAGTCCTCGAAGTTCTCCATGTTCGCCTTGCCGACCTTGCGAAGCAGCAAACATTTCAATCCCGACACGCGCTGGCAATCATCCGCGCCCATTTGGGCCAGGAGCCAATGCGATTTGCCGCCGCCACGAGCGCCGCCGTAGCCGATGGCCGTCGGCCCGTCCGGTGCGTCGCACAATCGCGCCGCTGCGCTTGCCGCCAACTGCCGGGGCTGCAAGACGACCCCGGCCATGACCAGTTTTTGCATCTGCGCGGGCGGACAACCCGCCTGCTGGCCCTCCGCCAGATATTTTTCCAGCCACGTCATGCCTTTTTCTCCGTAGCGGCGTCTCGGCAGAGCGCCGCAGACTGAATTTCTACTATCTGCTTTCCACTTTCTGCTTTCTCAATTTCCACCGCCTCCACCTCCACAACATTGGCCGGTGACGATGCCGGGTCTGCTACAGTGGGTGCAGGTTCCACCTGCCCGTAAATCTTTTTGAGCGCGGCCTCCAATTCGAGGCGGATCGGCCCGCCATCTTCGCCGGTCAATTCCGTCTTGTCCGTCAGCAACCCGGACGCGAGCCGACCGAGCTTGGACGCCACCTCCAGCATCCGGGCGATGTCGGACAGATTCGCATAAACCTTTTCGCGCTCCATGTAAGCCGCCAGACCGCGCTTCGCCGCTGCGATGCACGTTTCGTGCATCAGCCATTCCGTTTCGCGGAGGTCTTGCTGGCGCTTGAGCCATTCGGCGCTTTTGCCCCGCGTCAACGCTTCCGTTGTCTCGCGCTCCACGCCGGCCAGATGTGCCGCGGGCGCTTGCACCCGCGCCAGCCAGTCAAACTTGCGCGACCAGCGTTTCATCAGCGGCTCACTTTTGCCCAACTGTTTTCCAACCGCCGCGAGCGACCGCTCCGCGCCCATGCCGAGATAAACGGAGAAGGCTGCGAACGCTTTCGCGCTTTCGTTGGGTTGTTGCTCAAATGTGTGCGGCATACGTCAAAATCCTTCTCCGCAGTAACCGCAGCAACGCTCCTTACTTCCTGAAAAACAGGGTGGTTTTTCAGAATCTTTAACGTGTTGCTGCGGTGGCTGCGTTGCTGCGGAAGTTTGGAATTTCATTGTCGTGTCACGGTGTAAGTTTTCGACTTGAAACCGCCCCCCGCGGCGGAATCATCACGAGCCACATACCGTTCCTCCCGGAACACAGTGAATGCATCTACCTCCACCGTATCCCGCTCTCGAAAAAGCTTTCCCATCACAGAACCAACGACTTTCTTGCCCTTGTCCTCATCAGACCCAGGCCGCACTCCAGGAATCTCAATGTCCGCGCCATCGCAAAGCCCATGAATATCCGTGGCCGTCAGCGCCCGGTCCAGTTCGCCCGCTTCGCACGCCGCCAATACCACTTTGCGCAGCCAGACGAGGGCGGGATTGCTGACTCGCTCCTGTAATACAATGACGAAGGTTCATGCATTTTTGACAAAGAGTTTAGGCGGCCAGAGCCATGAGTTTCTCCACGTCGGCCTGGCGGGCGGCCAGCAACGCCGTCACGATCTGCCGGCCTTGGCGGGTCAATTGATATCGGTAG
>JACQFP010000059.1 GCA_016200005.1 Verrucomicrobiota bacterium
CGTTGCTCCGACTCGTCTCGGCCCTGCTCCAGGAAACCAGTGAAGTCTGGGAAACCGGAAAAGTTTACCTCAACATGGAATGCCAAACCTAGCCCTCAGTTTGATGCTCAACAAATTTACAGAAAAAGAATTGCGCCGCCAACTTTTATTTCAACTTCGCCAGCCGGTTGACAACCCTCATAGGTGCTGGAGCGCGCTGGTTCGCCGTCTCGTTCATACACCTCGAATCTTCCGGACCCAGTGCCAACTCCAAACCCACTCGGCAAGGGCAAAGGTCACGACTAACAATGAAAGAAAACCAAAACGAATCAGGAACAAATCCCACTCCGTCGGTGATCTAGGACGATGGAAGATGATAAGTGCAGCTCCCGCCCAGAACGCCAGCACTGCAATGCCAGTGGTGTGGGCAATACGTCCGCCGTCCAAAACCAACATGGCAAAGATGCTGAGAAAGCCCTGCAATATTAAAGCGTCGAAGATGGCGCGTCTGTAACTAGAGGCGATTGGAAGTGTAATCATGATGTGCGAACTGGTCTAACAGATAGGATGAGCGACTGGAGTCTTGTTTATCGCTTTCATAGGTTCATAACCTTAAATCCTGACTTTAGGCTTGTCCAGTCGGGAGATTCTGAAAGGCTGCGGGTTCTTTTTGAACCAGGAAAAGCAACAACGGAAAGGTTGCTGAAAACAATTCCGCGTTCTGTTTCAACGCGTCGTAACCTTGCTCAGGAACTCGCGGGTGCGCGCGTGTTGTGGATTAGAGAAAATCTGTTCGGGCGGCCCGCATTCGGCGACGCGGCCCGCGTCGAAGAAGACGACGCGGTCGGCCATGTCGCGTGCGAATTGCATTTCGTGCGTCACGACGATCATGGTCATGCCTTCCTCGGCAAGCTGGCGCATCACGCGCAAGACCTCCTCGCGCAATTCCGGATCGAGCGCGCTGGTCGGCTCGTCAAAGAGCATGACCTGCGGTTCCATCGCCAGCGCGCGGGCGATGGCCACGCGCTGCTGTTGTCCGCCGGATAGTTGAGCGGGATAAGCATTGGCCTTTTCTTCGAGGCCGACCTTCAACAGCAACTCACGCGCAAGCGTGTCGGCGTCACGTCGCGCCACGCGCTTCACCACGGTCGGCGCTTGGGTGATGTTTTGCAGCACGGTGAGGTGCGGAAACAGGTTGAACTGTTGAAACACCATGCCCGCGCGGATTCGCAACTGGCGTTGGCGCTCGCGTTCTTCGCTGGTGCGCGGTGCGTGTCCACCCTCGATGGTCACGTCGCCGATGGTGATGCGGCCGGCGTCGGCGATTTCAAGTTGATTGAGGCAGCGGAGAAAGGTGCTTTTGCCGCAACCGCTTGGCCCGATGAGCACCACGGCCTCACCGCGTTCCTGCGCGTGGTCGATGCCGTGCAGGACGCGGTTTGAGTTGTAGGATTTTACGAGTTGTTCAACGGCGATCATAGCACAGTTTCTTTTCAAGCCGCCTCGCGAAGATCGAGGCGGGATAGCTCAAGACGAGATAAATCCCCGCAGTCATCAACCCCAGCCCGATGTAATCGTAGGTGGACATCGCCAGCATCCCATAAACCTTGGTCAGTTCCACCATCGTGATGACGGAAACGATTGACGAATCTTTGAACATCGCAATGAAGTCATTGGTCACGGGTGGAATCACAAGGCGCAACGCTTGCGGCAACACCACGCGTCGCAACGCCTGCCAGCGGCTCATCCCCAGCGCGTGCGCGGCTTCCGTCTGACCGGGCGGAATCGCCTGGATGCCGGCGCGATAATTTTCGGCTTCGCTCGCGGCGTAGTTCAAACCCAATCCTAGAATTCCCGCAAGGAACGCGTTCAAGCGGATCCCAATTTCCGGCAGGCCGTAGTAGATGAGGAAAAGTTGTATGAGCAGCGGCGTGCCGCGAAAGATTTCGACGTAAGCCTTGGCGAACCAACGCAACGGAGCAATCGCGTAAAGCCGCACCAGAACCACGATCAAGCCGACGACAATCGCAAGCGTCATCCCGAGGACAGAAAGCTCCACTGTCGTCACCGCTCCGCGCAGAAGCAGCGGCAGATACTTCGGCCATTCGCGAAGGGTCGAAATGGATTTTCTTTGGACGACGATCTCGGGTTGGTAATCCTTCAAACCGATCTGTCGTTCGTCCCACACGCCGTATTCTCGGTAAATGCGCTCCAACGTGTGATCCTGCGCGAGTTCTTCGATGGCTTGGTTGATCGCTGCGAGCAACGTCACATCCGGTTTGCGCACGCCGATGCCGTAATAGCCGGGTGCGAATGGGTCGCCGGAAAATCTCAGCGTGGAATCAGGCTTCGCGTAATGAAGCGCGATGGGCAGGTCGAGCACCACGGCTTCGATGCGCTGCGCTTTGAGGTCGCGGAAACTCTCGACGTTGCCCGGATAAATCCGGATGTCCACGCCGCTTATCTTTTCCACGAGCCGCTGGGCCGCCGTCCCTGACAACACACCCACCGATTTGCTCTTGAGATCATCCAGACGCGTCAATCCCTCCGTCTCTTTTCGAGTAACGATTTGTTGCGCGTAAACAAAGTAAGGCCGCGACATCGCAATGTGCTGCTGATTGTCGATTGTGAGTTCGAGTCCGTTGAGAACGATGTCGAAGTTGCCGCGTTCGAGAGCGGGAATGAGTTGATCCCACTGGTTTTGCACCATCCGGGCTTTGACCCCGAGCTTCGCGGCGAGTGCTTCCGCCAGCTCCACTTCGAAGCCGATGAGCCGCTCCGGCTTTTGTGGGTCAGGATAAACGTAAGGAGCGCCGCCTTCGGCGTCCGCGCCCCAAAGCAACTCGCCACGAGTCCTGATGGTTTCCAGAGTGTCTGCGGCAAAAAGGCGGGTGGGCCTGCTCGCCAGCAGGAGAACTCCTACCAAACTGCAAAGAGCCACGCGTGACAAACGCGCTGCGTTTCTCATTAACGTCGCAGCATAGCACGAATTGAAGAATTCAAAAATAATTTCTGAGGTCCGGTGCGGCGAATGATCCGCCACCAATCACTTGCCCGCCGACTCGCGGCCCGCCGCCACGCAGAACAAATGTCTCTCGCCGCGAAGCAGGAGACGGTTCGCAACCGGCACCGGTGAGGCGATGATGCGCTCGCCCATGTCCTTCTCCGCGAGGACTTCGAACTTGCCTTCCACGCGCGCGACAAACACAACCCCGTCTTCACGCGCGGCGTAGATTTTCCCATCGGCGACTGCCGGCGAAGAGTAAAAACTGGAACTGCCCTTGGGCAATTCGCCGGTCCAAAGCGTCTTGCCGGTGACGGGATCAAGGCACTCGACTTCACCGCGATCGCGCGCCAGATAGACGCGGCCTTTGTATTCAGCCGGCGTTGGCACAAACGTGCCCGTGTCTTCCCTTTTCCAAATCCGGTGCGTGGCGGTGACATCGCCGCTGCCGCCGAGTTTGATTCCGCGCAAACGGGTTCCGCGACCGTACGGAACCACAACAACGTCACCGGCGATCACCGCCGAACCGACGGTTGGCCAGTTTCTTTTGGCTTCGGGGTTGAAGTCGCCACACGACCAGAGAATTGTTCCATCGGCGGCATCGTGCGCGGTCAGATGTTCCGCGCCCCAGACCAGCAATGCTTCCTTGCCTTTGTGCTTGATGAGAATCGGCGTGGCGTAGCTGTTGTCGCCTTCGACGGGTGTCGCGTAGTTGCGCGACACCTTCCAGTGGAGTTCGCCCGTGAGCTTGTTGAATGCAGCGAGATAGGATTCGCCGTGGTGCATCATCGTCGCCACCACGTCCTTCTCCGTCACAACCGGGCAGGTGCCGTAATCCCAGTAATGCGTGTCTTCGCCATACCGTTCCAGCAGGTTGACTTTCCACCGCAGTTTTCCGTTGAGGTCCAGCCTCGCAAGATTGCCGCTCTTGAAGTAAACAAAAATTCCCTGGCCATCGGTGGTCGGGGAGGAATTGCAACCGGAACCGTTGCGATGTTTGCCCGGCTTCTCGACTCCAACTGTTATCCTCCACAGCGGTTTGCCCGACCAATCGAACGCGAGCACTGCATCCTGTCCGTCCACCGGCGCGGTAAGGTAGATGCGATTGTTCCAGACGATGGGCGTGGAGCAACCTTTGCCCGGCAACGGCACTTTCCACAACAGGTTCGTCGTTGCATCCCACTTGGCGGGGTAGGTGCCGAGTTCATTGCTCCCATTGTCGTGCGGGCCGCGCCAGCGCGGCCAGTTGGAATCGCTCTGTGCGACGGCACAGACGCCGGCGACCAGAGTCAGGAAGGCCAGACCAAAGCAATTCCTACGGCGGCGCATAATGGATTTGGGTTGTTGTCAGGATTCAGGTTGGCGGAAGGGAGAGGATTCGAACCTCCGGTAGGATTGCTCCTACGCCTGATTTCGAGTCAGGTGCCTTCAACCACTCAGCCACCCTTCCATTTAGCCTGATTTTATTGAGTATATTTGCTTTTCAGCAATCTTTCAAGTTGCGTTTTCTATACTGCGGTTCTATACTATATTCATGAATGGCAATTCATCCGAAAATACAGACCCGCGTTGGCAAAAAACGCCCGTGGCCAATCTCGTGCGCCACGTTCAATCAGGCAACTACTATGCCCGAATCCGCGTGCGCGGCAAGCTGATTTGGAAATCCCTCAAGACCGACCGAATCAGCGTCGCCAAATTGCGCCTGGGTGACTTTCACAAGGAGGAACGGAAACGCGCTGACGCGCACAAAGCTGTTGCGCGAGGCAAGATGACTTTCGGCGCCGCGCTGGAAACCTACCGCGAACGTCTCAAGGGCGACTACTCGCTAAAGGAGCGAAGCAAGACCTTTCGGGAAGAACGCATTACTGCGCTCCTGAAATCGTGGCCGGAGTTGGACCAGACCGACGTTGCCCAAATCTCCAAAGCCGATTGCCTCGCGTGGGCTGCCCGGTTTGGAAATACCGCCAGCCCGTCGGCGTTTAACAACACCGTGGGCACGTTCAAATTGGTCTTGGACATTCCCGTTGAAGCGGGAGCGCGATACGACAATCCCGGCACCCACATCAAGCGAAGAAAAATCCGCCAGAAAGTCCTGCATCTGCCGAGCCAGGACAAATTTCCTGAACTGGTTGCGACCATTCGCAAAGCTGACGGCGCATGGGGCAGGAAATGCGCCGACCTCGTTGAGTTTCTCGCTTACAGCGGGTGTCGGAAAGGCGAGGCGGCCCGCATTGAAGGCCAGCATTGCAGTTTTGAGAAGGCTGAAATAACGGTTTTGGGCGACCCCGTGACCGGCACCAAGAATTGGGAGATTCGCCGAGTGCCGATGATTCCCGACATGCGGCGGTTGCTTGATCGCATTAATAGCGAGCGAGGTGAAAAGGAGTTTTCGGCCACTCCGCTCATGCGGGTGCAGGAGTGCCAAGGCGCGATCAACACGGCCTGCAAGAAATTGGGGATTGCTCGATTTACCCATCACGACTTGCGGCACTTGTTTGCTACCCGCTGTATCGAATCCGGCGTGGACATTCCGACCGTCAGCCGCTGGCTTGGCCACAAAGACGGCGGCGCGCTGGCGATGAAAACCTACGGTCACTTGCGCGATCAGCATTCGGCAAACATGGCGCAAAAGGTTGTATTTTCCGAACCCGCATCAAACGTTCCCCCGCTTCAACTCAACGGGAATGGCACGCAGAACGGTCACGTCTCAACGACCGCAACGCCCGAGAAGGCGACGGTTGCAGTGGCGAAGGCGAAATACAGTTATCCGTGGTGGGCGTCGAAAAATCCGGTGGAAGTCTTTTGGGGACAACTCAACGAGGACGTTCAGATTGTGCCTCTGGAGAAGTTCCACGAGAGTGCCAAGCAAGCGATGAATCGCGAAGTTTTTCCTGACGAATTTGCCGACCGCGAATCGCTCAAAGAGGAATTCATCGAAAGGATTTCCAAAGCCACGCTGGTTCTAATCAAAGGCAAGATTCAGGCGAAGCAGGCGGAAAAAGCAGCCTGAAAGCGAGATGAATGACTACCGGGTGGAACCTAAAACGACTGCTAACCTTCACTGCGAGCGTTTCCCGCCTGATCCCTGCTGGACTGCCAGGCGATCGAGGTGCCGTAAGAAATCTCCCACGTGGAAAAGGGTTTTGCCCTTTCTCGCTCCAGGCTCCCTCAGGTTGACCACGCGGACATGGGACCTGGCCGTTCCTCCGACCGCGAGCATAGTATAAAGGTGTGTATGCCTCAGACCTGTGTGCGGACACACTTTCCCGTTGGGCGGGATGGCCGCGTAACAGTTTGGGTATTCAGAACCTCCAGCATCCTCCACGGCAATTTCAAGAGTTTTAGTCGTCATAAAGTTTTTATGCTTGGCCGCCATTTTATGAAACGCCCGATCCCTCCGGCAATAAAGCGGTATTCGAAGAACAATTAGACGTATAACCAGCCTGCCGAACTGCGAACAAAACCAGTTCTGCGCTCAAACCCAAGCTCCAATGGCGCGGTCAACGCCTATCATCGCTCGAACGCACAAAGACTCGATTCCGTCGTCAGGTGTTTGCAAAGCCAAGAGTTACCCAGTGTCGGAAACCACGCGAGATTGTGCAGAGAGGGTAAGAATGTCAGGGGCTAAAAACCATCCCCTCGCGTGGTACGCAGAATCTAAAAGGGATAGCTGTCGGTCACGGCGCTGCTCGCCGAAAGAAGCCCAAACCTGCGCGACCTCTTTCACGCGAACGAATGCGACCCGAGCAAGGGGTTCTTACGACCCCCTGCGTGACTGAACTTGGATCTAAATTGATTCCTGCCGAAGAAGCAGGGTGGTAGCGACGCGAGCCGAACGTTTTCGACTCCGCATCAGAGTTGTCACCGGAGAAGTACTACTAATTGGGTCCTCGTCCGACGCCGGTTGCGGTTGCCATTTTTCGGCGGGCGAAGAGCCCACTCCTTGGCGTCAGCCCTGAGTTTTTCGATTTCCGGTCCAGAGAGCCATTTCTCGGCAAGCGCGTCCAAGTAACCTTGCGCACGCTCCCAGCGGAGTTCATCTCTGTGCGTATCCCGATAGTGCCAAGTCAGAGCGATCAACTGGATGCGGTAATTCGCCTCTTTGCAAACTTTTTTCCACTCGTTGTGAAATGTGCAGGTGGCCATTGCGTGCAACCGCGGACAGAAATACGGAGTCGTCTTTGGCAAGGAGCGCAAATGCTGCAGCACATCCTCTGACAATCTTCTCCTCAGCGTGCAATTGCTGAGCTGGGGTTTAAGCGCAATCCAATCCTCAACGAGGCCGTCTGGCCCCAGGTGGCGGCCAGTGGACGATTTGATACCCGCTTGATAGGCAAGTTTAACGACAGTCACCCACTCCGGATCCACCCTCGCTGCCCCGCCCAATAGGGCCCGGAATTCTTCATCCGTCGGCAGGGATTTGACAAAGTACCTCATTGATTTTCAGCAACGACCAAATTTCCGTTGTTGTTCTTCCACGCCACCGGGACACGGGGCATTAGATTGATCTTTTTACGTCTGGCCGCGATCACTTCGGGGTCGTTATCATGCTGATAATGCTTCAGGGCTTGGTCTGTGCTATCGCCCAGTTCGGTCTTCTGCTCCTCATCGTTGGCGCCGGCGGCACCAAACCAAACATTGGACGTGTGCCGGAAGGAATAGAGCGTCTTCTGGCTGAATTCGTGGCGGCGGTTTTCTCCCTTGGCTTTCAGCTTATCGACCTCCGCTGCTTTGAGGATTCGGGAGAATTCTTGCGAAAGGTGCTTTTCCGCCTTGTGGGCGAGGTTGAAACACAAGTAGTCGTCCGGCGCCAATTCCTTTTCGGCGAGCATGTCATTCAGGTAAGAAAGCAACCCGTCATGCATTGGTTTTGGCTCCCGCTTCCGGTTGAACCCGGCGGTTTTTGACGACTTGACCTTCATGGTTCCCCTTTCCAGGTCAATGTCGCGGCGCTTGACTCGGGCCGCATCTTCCGGCCGCATGGCAGTGTAGAGCATGACCAGGAGGAACGTCGTCCATTCGCGCGCCAGCTCACCCATTATCTCGAGCGCTCCGAAAATTCGGACGACTTCCGCGAAGGCGAAGGGCAACCGCTCTGCAGTATCGGCCGCTTCCTGTTCCAAGCCCCCGGCGACGCTGACGCCGGTGACTCGCTCTATCTCTTTTCCGAGCGACTGGAGATAAATTACATCGTTGTTGACCGTGCCGGGTGCGTAAGAAGCGAGTCGGCGATTCAGAACAAACGTGTCGAAATGCTCGCCCAGCACGTCGTGGAGGGTTTTCCTGGCAACCTGCCCAAAGTGCTCTATGAGTTCCCCGATCAGGTTGCAGATCTTCAACACTCTTCTGGGGCAAAGCCGATTCCTGATGGCGTGTTCCCAAGCCCAGGCTACCAGGAATACAGCCGGCGGGACACTGCTGTTCTGCTGGAGGACCTTCCTGACACGATGCTTCAACCGGGCCTCGAATTCTTCCTCCTTCATGCTCCCTCTTTCCCGGGCCTCAATGTCGTCAGCGATTTCCCTGGCCTGCTTTTTATTGTCGGCCCTTCTCTGAGGCAGATCCTCGGGAGCAACGCCTTCGGGTTCCACCAGAATCTCCGTGGAAAATTCGAACTGCGTCCCATCCTTTCGGCGGCCTCTGCCCATCCAGTACTTCGAGGTGCCTGGTGGCCTCAAGCTGGCCATAACGTCCGCCTTTCATCCCCACAATTTCCCCCACAGCCGGCATGGTTTAAGACCATCGTCATGGTTTTTAATGGGTGCCTCGATTTTTCTGTGTTCACGTAATGCATGGAAATCAACTGTTTAGCGTTTTGTTTTGCGCCAATCTGAGCATCGTGAAAGTCACCCTTTGCGTCGGCCGCCTCTTCGGCCAGTGCGTCAAAGCCGAATAAAATCAGGGCTTTCCTGCTATCCGGTCGCCGGTTCGGCACGAGTGTCCCCACAAAATTCCCCGCAGACGGGAAATCCGGGCACCATGGTTCGTACAGTCCGTGACCCACCGTGCGGTCATCGATTGACTGCTGCGCGTGAGGGGTCACGGGTTGGCCAGTTGGAGAAATTTCCAAAAGTTGTGGACGGCGGGGGGTGGAAAAAAGGCATCCTGAGGGGGACAAAAAAACCTGCTGCCATCACACGATGGCGGCACAACCCTCAGGACACCTATGGAA
>JACQFP010000060.1 GCA_016200005.1 Verrucomicrobiota bacterium
TCTCACCGCGTGGACGACGAATTATAACCAGCTTCTCTTCTGCCGCACGTTGCTTGGGCTATTCGAGGCCGGCCACTGGCCCTGCGCGCTGAAGACCACGCATCTCCTGCTTTCGGAGCGAGACCGCACCATGGGCAACAGTGTGCTGCAAAGCGGCGCGTCCATCGGCGCCATCATCACGCCGCTCGTGATGCGCGTGATGATGACGGACGCTGTGGGAAGTTGGCGACTGCCGTTCCAGGTCGTCGGAGCGTTCGGCATGCTGTGGGTCCTGGCCTGGTTAGCTTTCATTCGTCCGCGCGACCTCAGCGGTATGTCGCCATCGAATGGCAGCCAGTCGGCCACGAGCACCCAGCCGGAGTCGCTTTGGAGTGTCGTCTTCAGCCGACGGTTCGCGGTCGCGCTGGTCGTCATCTTTTGCATTCACACCACCTGGCAGCTCTTGCGCGTGTGGCTGCCGATGTTCCTCCAAAAGGGTCGCGGGTACAGCGAGAGCGATGCGCTATTTTTCAACTCGGCTTATTTTGTCGCCACGGACATCGGGTGCATTGCGGTGGGCGCGGTGTCGCTCTGGCTGGCGCGTCGCGGTCTCACGCCCCACGCCGCGAAGTGCCGCGTCTATCTGGCCTGCTCGCTGCTGACGGCGCTCACCGTCCTCGTGGCGGTGCTGCCCAAAGGCTGGCCACTGCTCGCCGCGCTGCTGGTTGTCGGTGCGGCCACGCTGGGCCTGTACCCGTGCTTCTACTCGTTCGTGCAGGAATTGTCGTCGCAGCATGTTGGCAAAATGATCGGACTGCTCGGCACGCTGGTCTGGGCCATCTCCTCGCCGGTGCACAAATATTTCGGCCGCTACGTGGATCGGACCCAATCGTTCGATCTGGGCATCGCGGTGGTGGGGTTGACTCCGTTGGTGGGCTACTTTGCGCTGCGACTGTTCTGGGAAAAACCGAAGGGAAGTTGAAATGCGCGTTGCGCTACACCACCCACTGAGTCACGACACCACGCAAATCCATTTCGAACTCAATGTCCACCACGGGCGGCCGGGTGTAATGCCAAGTGACGCCGTGGCGCTGCGCGGCCGGCAGGCTGGGCAGCACCAGTGATTCTAGGAGCGGATGCAGCGGGTGGGTCGTGTAAGCATTGACCGCGGTGACTTCTTCCCAGGTGCCGTGCAGACCGCGCAAACGGTCAACCATCACCTCACACACGTACCGTGCCTTTTCCGCGATAGCCTCGGCCGAGGTCTCGCCCCGACGCAGGATGCCGTCATTGACAAGGGTGCCTTCCACTAACTCGCCTGCGCCTGCAACGATGAAAGTCTGGCGTTTCAACTCGGCGTTCGGACGAACGAAAGAAAAGGCATGCAGCACTGGCTCCGGGCCCTCCAATGCGATCGGGCAGACGTTGGTTCGCGCGATAGGATTTGCGCCGTCCACGACCACACCCCACTCCTCCAGGACCGCGCAATAGCCGCGGTTGAACTTGATGAACCCCGGCATGGTGAACGGCTTGGGCGAGCGCAATTCCATGGCGCAGAGTTCGGAGCGCTGGCGACCTTGCTTGCGGAGAAAGTGGTCCACGAAATCAAAGCCCTCGCGCCACGGCCGCGCGACTTCCAGCGTGACGTGAACGATTTCGTGGCCTGGATTTGCAATCACGCCGCACGAATAGGGAGCAATCCCAGGGAGAAAGCGGTAAGAACAACGGGGATGGGTGACGAGAGGTGTCGTGGATTGAGCTTTCATTTCAAAAACAAATCCCAAACTTTCGCGCGCCGCAATTTGCCCGCCGGACCTTCGATCCACAGCGTGACCGTGAACTCGCCGCCCTTTTCGTAGCGATGCTGCGGATGGCGTTCGGTCGAAATCTGGCCATCGCCAAAGTCCCATTTCCACGTGGTGATCTCGCCCCTCGACTCATCGCGAAACGCGACCAATCGCCGCGCGGGGTCAACGACTTGAAACGTCCACCGAGCTTCGATGGGTTTGCGCAAGCCTGGCTTGAGCGGCATGAGGCGAAACGCGCAAAGGTCGGACGCGTTGCCGTACATCGTCGTTTTGTGCGAGAGATTCCAAAACGCTTTGTAGTGCTCGGCTTTTTCGTCGTCGTAATCGAGCACCGCCCACGACAGACCGACGAGCGCATTCTCCTTGAGCTGGGACACGACCGCGCGCGCCGGGCCGTCGGCGGGAGCGAAGTCGAAGGGGGTGATCCAGAATTCCAGCACCAGCTTGCCGCTCTGGCCGGGGCGAAAATTGTAGCGTTGCGCGGCGTTGGCGTAGGGCAGTTCTTTGATCCACGGCTGGCAGCCCCAGACCATCGCCCAGTCCTTGCCTTCAGCGGGCGTGAAGATGTGGTAGTTTTGCGCATGGACACCGTGGAAGCTGAAGTGGGCTTCCTCCGGCCGGTCCTTGAAGTGCGGGTGCATCTGCTTGATGAGCGGCCCGCCGGACAAGTCGCCGTCCACCACCACCTCGAAAATGTCGTTGTGCAAATCCGTCCGGGCGAAGTCCCAGTAATCGTCGGAAGCCTCGTACAGAAAGTAGAGCTGGTTCAGGCCTTTGACCCAGCCCACGCGCACCTGAACGTCGAGGTCGGCGCGATCATGGTTTGTCCCATGCCCGCCCACGGTGTCGGCGAGCTGGTCCATGCCGATGATGTAATGCTTCGGCACCATCGCCCAATCATCTGTGTTGCCGTCAATGCGCGGGATCTGATCGGGCGGGAACTGAAAGATCTTGAACTCGACGCCCGGGCGTTCGAGCGCTTGAGCGACTGGAACCGCCGCCAACAGGAAGCCGAGGATCTTTATGAGCTGTGATCCAATCACAACAACCCGAACTTTCTGCGCGCCTCGTTAGTAAGTTGGTTGGAACTCCAACCCGGCTCCCAGGTTTGCTCTACCACCACCTGGCGCACGCCGGGCACCTTCATCAATCGCTCCCGCACCGGCAAGGACAACGTGGGATGTACCGAGATCGAGCCGTGCGTGAAGTAGCCAAGCCGCGGACGCCCGCGATGCGGCATCGCCATCACGACCGTCACCACATCGCCACGGACCCGCACATCGTACACCAGTCCCAGGTCCACTACGTTGATGTCCGCCGTGTAAAACTGCGCGTCCTTGCAATCGCGCAACGCGTCCCACAACGACTGCTTGGGAATCGGACTGTCGCCCGCTTCTCCTGGCCGCGCCAATCGTCCAGGGGATTCCTTCGCCGTAATCTGTTTCGGCAATTCGCCCGCCGAGGCGGCCAGCGGGTTCACGAGCCGACGGCGCAACTCTTCGATCATGCGCGGCACGTCCGCCGTGGTGAACGGCAGGACGACATAGGCGTTCTTTTCATGCAGCACCGCCCCGGCCGGCACGTGCTTGCCCGGCAGCGGATACCGGCTCCACAATTGTCCGTGCCAGCGATAAGACAACGTGGGCGCGCCCGAATGTTTCAGCTCCGGCAACCCTTCCGCCTTGTGCTCCAAGAACAGCGCGATGAACGAGTCCTTGCTCTCCTTGTTGAAAAAGCCGACGCCCCACAAGTTGTCCTGGTGCTTCGCCTCCACCTCGCCCGTGCGCAACTTGCCGTCCGCCCCCATCCACACGCTGTCCGTGAAGGAGTGTCCGGAGAAAACCCACTCGTCATCCCGCATGGCTTCGGCCTCAAAATCTTTGACGGCCGTCATGCGGCCCGTCTTGTGGAACCACGGCAGCCCGGCATAGAAGCGGTACTCGACGTCAATGTTGAGCCGGCTCGGTGAAAACAGCGGATGAACCGGCGAATACGGAAATCCCCAGCGCCGGACGATCGTACACAACGGCCCGCGCACGACTTCGTAATCCGGACACGCGTCCCAGTACGTGATCCGCAGTTTCTGAAAACTTCCCGCGGCGACGTAGTCATGCGCCCAGTCAATGCCCGGCGGCTCGCCGTGTCCCTCGCCGCCCGAGAACAACTCCAGCCCGTGCTCGCGCTTGAGGGTCAGCCGTTCGAGTTGCCCCATCTGCCGCGAGAGCGACGCCTTGTAAAACTGGTTCTCGATGTCCAGTCCGAACCCTTCACCCATGGTCACCAGGTCCGTCGGATACGCGGGCAACTCCGCGTCCGGGTTTCCGTAAAACACCAAGAGGGTTTGTTTCTGTTTTGCCGGAGCGTCGGCCATGAACAGCAGCTTGCACAAACGTTCGTTGCCCCGCCGCACCTCGCCGATCACCTGACACGGCACTTCCTTCAACGCGCCATCGCTCACGCGCGCCACACGAACCTCCCGCGTGAGCGAGGTCACCTGCTCGGTTGGAAAACTTAGCAATATCTCCACTGGCTCCGCCTGCCGCTCCTGTCCGATTGTTTCGTCGAGGGTTAAAGTCTTGAGATACTTCCACCCTTTGGCCCAAGTTTTCCAAGGAGACGGGAGCGAGTCCACGGTTTCATAACGGGCCTCCGCTACCAGTGGAGTTCCGAGACTCTCTTCCTCCGCCTGCGCCTGAATCGCCGTGCTCCGCAGCGAATGCGCCAATGCACGCGCCAGCCGAAAATCCTTCCGCTGCCACGCCGCTTCGAGCAGCTTCAGCTTCTCTTCAAACCGGTCGGTGCGATCCCAATAGGTCGTCTCGCTCGCCGTTTTAATTGCCTCAACCGCTTTGCTTTTGGATTCGCTGGCCGCTGCCTGCGCACGGAACCGGGCCAACGCCGGCAGCGACAAGCCCGCGAAACCAGACAAGCCAAGGCCTAGAAATGTCCGGCGCTTGAGCGGTAAGGAGCCACCATTCGAAGTGTCAGGTTTTCCTGCAGTCGGCATGTTGGTTCGGCGCAACCGTATATCTCGCATGGTCTCAACAGCGAGATTTATTTCCCGGATCTTTCAACCAACTCTTCATTTTGCCGCTGGGTTGGCCACTGCGCCGGAGACAAACGCGACGTGATTCGAATTGCCGTCGGAAATCAAATAAGCCAGTAGATCGAGGACTTGCGCTTCTTGCAGCGTGTTGAGGATGCCGGCTGGCATGTTCGAGACTTTCGACAACTCCCTCCGGCGGATGTCTCGTTTGCGAATCGTGACAGCTTCCGCAATCGCCGTCTGCGGAAGGACCACCACCACCTGGTCGTCTTCACGAACGATACGACCATTGGTGATCTCGTCGGATTTCGTTTCGATCTCGGTCGCCGCAAATCCTTCCGCGATGACTTTCGAGGGCAGAACAATTGATTCCATCAGGTCGTGCAAAGCCAGCCGTTTCCCAACGCCTGTCAAGTCGGGGCCCACGCTGCCCACTTCACCGGTGAACCGGTGGCATTGGCCGCAACCCGCCTGCTTGAAGGCGGCTTTGCCAGACTCGAAGGAACGCCCCGCTTTGACCTTGTCCAGCGACGGTAGGAGATTTTCCATCTTCCAATCGCGAACGAATTGATGCTCGGGTTTCAGGCTGCGGATCCAATCGCGAACGAGCGCGATTGCTTTTTCATCCGCCGTCGAGACGACGACCGGTGGCATTTGACCACGACCGCGACGCGACAACCGCTGGTAAAGAATTGAGCGGTCAGGATCACCGGGCGCAATCAGCATGGCGTCGGCGATGCCGAACGTGTCGTGTTGCGGTCGCGCGCCGATGACGTTCATCTCTTCGAGCTTGGTGCTCAAACTGAGAATCATCTTCGAGTTGCCGCCCCCCGCGCCAACGTGACAGACGGAACAGTTCGCGTGAAGATAAGAACGGGCCCGCGCCTCAAGACTCTCGCTCGGATGGTAAGGATCAACCTGCTTCGTCAATTCAGCCGGAGGCTTGGGGAGAGCATTGGTGAACAGCCCGATGTGTTCCAACGTGCGCAACTGGTTGTCTTTCACCCCGTCGTAATCATGCACCCTGTTCATCTGCGATTCCGACATGCCGAGAACGAAATTGGCGGCGCGACTGTGACAAGCACTGCATTCGGCCCGACTCGGAAAACGCCAGACTTGTCGCCGTACACCGCCGGTCGCACGGCGGTCATGTATGACGAATTCTTTCTCGTCACCAGTTTTCCGGACGAGCGTCGCGTCGGATTGCGCGTCGTTCCAGCGATAGGAGTAGCCAGCCCATTGCCCACCCTGAAAGACGAGCAGCCGCGTCTCGATCCGCTGGCGGGAAGCCGGATTGCCAGCCTCGCGCTCAAGCGAAAGTGTTTGGACCAGCACCGCACCGTTTGTGAAATTCCAACCTCCGGATGAGGCGTAACCAATGCGGGTGTCGCCCGGCAGGGCGATGAATCGTTCCGCCGAGGCACCGTCCGCCCAACCGGGCGCGTTCACCGAGTACGGAATCACACCTGGCTGAACCTGGTGCGCCTTGGTGGATCGGAACAAACCGGTTTCGCTGAGACGCGTCGGAAATTTTGCCTTCGAGATTTGCTTCGGTGCCCGGATCAAACGAAAAATGTTTCCCGCGTGATCGGCGATCAACATTCTGCCGCGTTGATCCACCGCGAAGGCGGTGATCAGCAATTCCGTACTGGCCAGCTCCTGTCGCCACGTCACGCGCTTTCCGTCATGGCGCGCGCCCCAGATTTTGCCGGTCGAGTAGTCCCCGTAAATGTACACGCCGTCGAGTTCGGAAAGTTCATGGCCGTAGTACACCACGCCGCCCGTTAGCGACCGCGCTTCGGAATGGCTGTGTTCGATCGTCGGCAGCACGACCGGCGTGGGGCCGAGCTTACGATTGAGGTAAAACGGATGACTGCCTTCATACACGCTCCACCCGTAATTCTCGCCGCGCCGCATCAAGTGGGCGGTTTCCCAGAGGTCCTGGCCGTTGCTGCCGACCCAGATTTGGCCGGTCTTTTGGTCAATCGTCAGTCGCCACGGGTTGCGCAGACCGTAGGCCCAATTTTCGGGTCGCGCATCTTTCAACCCGATGAATGGGTTGTCCTTGGGCACGGAGTACGGTCGCGTTCCGTCCGGTTGATCCACATTGATGCGCAAGATGCCGCCGTTTAGATCGCTCAGGTCCTGGCCGGTCGCCCAGGTATCCGAATCACCCGATCCGTCACCACTGGAAATGTAGAGCATCCCATCCTGCCCAAACACAAGGCCGCCGCCGTCGTGACCCATCGAGCGCCACTCGAGGATGACTTGCTCGGTCTTGGGATCGCACGGCTGAGGAGGCTGCCGCCCAACCGTGAAGCGCGAGATGCGATTCAGTCGGTTCGTCTCGGGCGTTGGCCCATTGCTAAACAAATAAATGTAGCCGTTGGTGCGATAGCCGGGATGAAACGCGAAGCTATAAACGAGACGATTGCTGATTGCGAGAAAGGTTTCAACCTGAGCGGTGTTTGGGTCATCACGCAAGCGGAGGACTCGGGCCGGTCTGTTCGTCTCCCCGTTTTGTTGAATGACAAACAACCGGTCCGTTCCCGACTCCGCCGTAATGAAGATCGGTTGTTGCCATTGAATGTTTGTAAAAGTTTTCTCCACGGTGTACGGCAGCGGCGGCTCGGGCGAGCCGATCACGCGGGAGGTGGTCCACGGAATTCGGTGGTCGAGGCCGAACGGTGGTTCATCGGCGGCGTGGAGAAGCGGCCAGCCGAACATCAGCCAAATGGCGAAGAACATTGGAGCGATCACCGAGAGTCTCGTACCCGGGCTGATGGGGGAACACAGTTTCATGGTTTGATTCATTGTTCAGACCACGGCCCCATCGGCGGCGGCGGTGGCGGTTCGGTCCAGCGCCAAGTGGGTTGATAGCGCAGCCTGAGATACGGGGTCTCGATGCGCCGTTGGTTTTTGTTGAGCGACAGTAACAGAGTGTCCAGCGTGCCGCTCGTTAGAAGCGACCGTTCGACGTTCCACGAAGGATTGCCGGTGACCATCATCTGCTCGATGCCGTGTTGAACAAGGGATCGAATGCCGCCGGCCGGAGATGCGCCGAATTTTGCGCCTTCCATAACCGCTGGGGTTGCCTTGGGGCAGAACGGCTTCAGGCATTCCATCGCCATCCATGTCTCATGCGTCACCCCAACGGTGTCCACCAAATCGAGGCAAGGCGGTTTGACGGAGACGCTTTTTCGCGATCGGCCGCTCACGCTAATGGGTGACACGTTTTCGGGTAGCGGTGGAACAAGGCTGGCCCACATCTGTTTCACTGCAACGGCTCCCCTCGGGTCATAAAGGTGACTTTTGAGCGCTGCCCGAAGCGCTGGTCACGACTGCAGAAAAACACAACTTCATTGACCCTCTGCCGGATTATCGGTGCCTTCCCGACAGGAAGCACTTCCCCTTTGGTGAAGCCATTCTCATCAAACACTCGGGCCTTGCCGTTGCCCTCATACTCCAGATACCAGTTCGTTTCGAGCTGCACAGGGAAGTTAATCGACTCACCGTTCACTCTCAGGCCTGGATTGTCAAGGGTCTGAGGAGTTTCCCGAAGTGCCTCAAGGCGGCTGAAGTGAGCTGTCACCGCAGCCCCGCTTGGCAGGTTGGAGAGGAAGACGTACACCCGGGAAATCTCCGCGAATTTGATGCTGCGGATTGCTTCGTAGTGACTGAAGGGGAAGGCGAAATCGTAAACCTCGCCCTTGGCCGACTCAGGCATTTCGATATATTTCCAACCCTTAAAGTCAAGGCGCACGTAATAGTCGCGCGCCTCCCACCGGCTGGAGTCCTCAAGGATGAAATGGAGGTACGCCCCCGAGCCATCTCCTTCAACCCACGTTGCTAGAGCGCGATGATGGCTCAGATCCTTGGGAGTGTCGAAGATCACCTCGGCGCATCCCCAGCCGGCGGCATTCGATCCCTTGTTCAAGGCGGCGACCTCGAAGCTCGTTTTTTCACCCGGAGATTCTTGAGCGGAAGTCTTGAGCCGGTATTCGAGCCCTGTGGTCTGCCGGTCAGGACTGCCTAGCGGCCCGGTGGCTGAGGTGTTAAGTTTCAGGGGTCCGGGTTCCAGCAGGACGACATTTGCCAAATCACCGTATCTTGTCAGAGTCGGCCTCGCCTCGATCGAGACACGCAAAGATTGGTCCCGGTACGCATTCTCAAGCGTCCAGACATTTTTCCCTCCCTCCACCGCCGTGACGTGCTTTTCCGGGCTGTAGGTCACTGGTAGAATGCGCCAACTAGCATCCACCGCGCGGTCCAGGACAAATTCTTTGCCGGGCGCCTTCAATTGTTCCCGGATTCGCTCCGGGAAATAATCGTTGAGTTTGAGTTGTTCCCAATTCTTGATGGTCGCGAAGATCTCTTGGGTCCGGCCGTTGCCGTCCAGGGCGGCCTGCTTGGTTTCGAGGGACATGGCGGCTCCGTAGGCGAGCGCTTTTGACCAGGCGTACTGCATTTCCCGGAGCCGGGTGGCGGCACCATCCAAGGCGTGGCGAAAGTACCCGAACCAGCCGAACTCGAAGGGCTGCAAGTCCGCCGCGGAATTCCTCGCGCCCGCGACGCTAACCCGGTCGAAGTACTGGATCATGCCGCTCTTGACAAAATCCACGGTGTTCCCCCGGGTGAAGATGTGCCAGGTGTAGGCCGTTGGGGGAGCCAGCCCGAACAACACCTCGCGCCGCGTGTAATGATACAGCTTGGAGAATATCAGGTTGCTGAGATACCACGCTGGCAGTGGGTATCCCGGCGTCGCCCCGGAGCCATCGGGATAGAGGAAGTCAAACTGAAATTGATCGAGGGCTGCGGCCTCGGCGCTGGCGATGCGATCATAGAGGTCGCCCCTCCAATCCGCTTGGTAGCCGGAAACCATTTGCGCGAGGTTATCAATCGGGCTGCCGGCCCGATGCGCCGCGGCGAGCGTCCCGTGCGCGCCCCGCTGGCAACCGGTGAAGCCGTACGGTGGCGCGGTTTGCAAGTCTTCATAGACGACGATCTCGTCGTTGATGCGCAAGTCTCGCCCGTAGAAGTAGAGAGCTTTGTCCGCTTTGGATAGCAAACCCACCGGAGATTCCGTCGTCGGTATGAAGGTGTCATCAGGCCCGATGTTCGTGCCCAAGATTCGCCTCCGGTCGGGGTAAACGTACAGGCCCGGATCGGGCACCGGATGAACTAGCGGGCTGTTCTTGTCGATATCCTGACCCAGGATGTGCGCGCCGAACTTCAGGCCGGCGGTGTGGATCTTGTGGCTCACGGTTTTGAGTCCCGCTTCACCGCTGGGAAAATTCTTGCGATTTACGGGAATGGGATACGTTCCATGCGCACCGTTCCAGACGCCATCATAGACCACGATATAGCCGAACCCGCCTCCCTTCGCATAGTCAATCATCGCGTCGGCGGTGGCCTCCGAAAGATCCACGAAAAGGTAGGATTTTTTCTGTTCCACTGATTTTCTGGCCCAGACTCCCCCGAGCATAGGATGCGGAAGACCATTTTCTGTTTCCACCTGTTCGATGCGGGCCAGCAGATCCTTGGTGGGAGATCCCAGAATGGCGATTTTAGCCCCTTCCAATCGGACCCTGCGGTCAGCGAGCGCACTGAGCACTGCCCGCCGTCCACCTTCAGGGCTGGCGTGGGTTTCCAGGTTGAGGGGAATGACGGCGGCCGCATAGTCGTCGTCCCGGCAGGAAGCGATGCTGCGGCTGACATACTTGGTGAGCGTCAGCGGCAAGTCCGCCAAGTGAAAGGACGAGATGGTATGGTCGTTCACCGCCGTCAATTCCAGCGTTGCGTAGTGCGGCAGGACCCGCACGTGGATCTTCGCCCAGATTCCCGAGCCTCCGAACTTCACCTGCAAAAACCCGCCCGCGAATTCCACCGACGTGGAACCGAGCCGTTGCCCATTCTTTTCAATGGACATGAAGTGGCCCGGATCGGCTGCGTCCAAATAATTCTTGCCGGTCTGGCGATCCTGAAAGGCTTGATTGTAGCCATTGGTCGCCACCGCATAGACCATCTGGCTGGTGGCCAGGACGATCCGGTCGCCTTCCACACGCACGCCGGGAGGCTTGTCCTGGGCGGAGACCGCAGAGAGAGCGAGCAGGAGTAGTGGACCAGCACGCAACCAGACCCAAGCTTTAATGTTGGCAATTTGGTTTTTTGACGCTGCGCGGTTCATTGCCAATCGTGGAAATGCTTTGGTCGTCAAGGAACAGTTAGAAGCTGCCCGAACAGAATTTCCATCACATCTGCCGCCACGAACAACGGCCAAGCAACGATTGCGACCAACAGCCGAACTCGCTGCTTGAACACATCGCTCAAGACGCTTTCCGGCAGGTTTCTACTGAGCATAACAGTTTGTTTGTCATTCAATTCATCTTCGTTTGTCGAGTTCATCATCGGTTCGGACGTGCTCAGGCCCGGTTGCATGACTTTTCCAGAAACTCAACCGCCATTAACTACGTCATCAAATTAGCGGCCCCAAGCGCCTGGATGCGCAATCAGTTTCCGCCGTAGCCCGGCCGATCCCAGAGGGCCCGCGGACCCCCCTCACGAAACTGAAAACCGATCTGGCTGGCCTTCATGGTTTCGGCGTGGCCATCGACAAACGCCGCAACGGTCCTCTTATTGTGCCGGTTTACCACCCGGGCCGGCTGGCTGTCGTAGTAGGGCTGGTTGTTTGGCGTTCGGAAAAGCAGATAATTAAACGGATCAAATGGTGTCTTCAAATCTGGAATCCATTTGTCAGGCTGAGGTTCGTGCGGATTACTGATCAGACCCGCATCGGCCGTGGCGACCGTCAGGGTGGGATTGGCCACCCAGCTTTCTTTGACCTGGCGATCCGCTTGATCGGGCCTGGTTGAGAAAATGTATTCGCCGATATTGGGGTGGTTTATCCCGATGCCAAAACCATTCGTCAAGGTCAGGCTGGGGCAACCGTGGATTTTTGCATTCGACCCCAGCATGGGACGCAAAATATCGGGCCACCATGTGTCCGGCCCGGGCACGAGCGCGCCGGAGGGAGCAGGGATGCTTCCGAGCGTCGCCCGCACGAAATTGCCTTGATTATCATCCGTGTACATCCTGAAAGCGATGCCCATCTGCCGCATGTTGCTCATGCAGTTTATCGCCTTGGCTTTCTCCTTGGCTTTGGCCAGCGCCGGTAAAAGCAGCCCCGCCAAAATGGCAATGATGGCAATCACCACCAGCAACTCGATCAGCGTGAAGCCGTGCTGGAGGGAGTTGGGCGATTGGATGAGACGTGGGTTTTTAGTTTTCAAGCATTCGCATTCCAATCTGCCTTGGGTTACTTGCTGCCCACCGTCGTCTGCATGCGCATCAGGTCCGGGTCAAATCGAATTGACGGGACATCGTAGCCGGTGAATTTCAGCACAAAGGTGCGTTTCCACTTCCAGTATTCCACGTGTCCGTCCGCAAAGGACATCGTGCCGCCCTTGTTGTGGCGGCTGGCCGGCCAGTTCCACCAGTCCCACGCGCCGGCGGGCCGGATGCCGAAGGTAGCGTTATCAATGCTGTCTTCGTTTTCATCCCAAGGCACGCTGGCCAGCGAAGGCCCGGAGTGGTTGATGTCGGATTCTTTGAGGTTGATTTCCTGATACACCGGTGGCCCGCCCATCCAAACGCTCATCGAGTAACTCCGAAAGCGCAGGGTGCTCTTGCCGATCACCTGCGACTGGTCGCTCGGGCAATGATAAATCCCAATCGAGGAGTTGTACGGGAAAAAGGCTGAACGCTGAATGTTGGTGGACCTGTCGTCCCGTTTGGCGTCGCCGGCGACCCAAGCATCTGAACTGAGGGTCGCTAAGTTGTTCCCCCCACTGTTGAAGGCCAGTTTGCCGTCGTTGTCCAGCGCATAGAGATGCCAGCACAACTGCAACTGCCTAAGGTTGCTCGTGCAGTTTATCATTTTGGCTTTGTCCTTTGCTTTGGTCAGCGCCGGCAAGAGCAACCCTGCCAAGATGGCAATGATGGCAATGACCACCAACAGTTCGATGAGCGTGAACCCGCCGGCTCGGTTTGACCGGAGGCAAGCCGGCGTCGTGAACTTCCTCCTATGCGAGGCTGGCTGCTTGCACGCAACGTTCAAGAAACTCCCGAGGCTGGCGTTCATGAGACGTTCCAATTCGTGCGACATTTTCGGTGACAATTGATTTTCCAGTTCATCTTCTTCTTATCGGCGCAGCCGAAAGAATTTCCTATTGGCCGTTGGCGTTTGCACCAACGGGCTCGGGCACGCCATATCCACCCAAGGACCCGTCACGCTGTCGGCTGTTTGCAGTGTCCCAAGTCCGTCCCAGGAAACCACGACGCTCGATCCCGACCGGTAAATCTTCAACTGCAACGGCAGCGCGCTTAACGCGCTCTCCGGCGGATCCAAGTCGTAGGGAATAAAGTCCGCATTCGTCGTTAACAGCAATTTGTCAAGTTTGAAGCCGTCCTCCCGCATCCAGATGTTCAAGGTATGCAACCCGGCGCTGGGGACTTGGATGAGAGCCGTCTGGCCAGACGGCACGGGTTTGTTGGCTTGTCCCACCCAACCCCAGTCCGACGTGTAGGTTCTGTCGATCCGCTGCGAAGCGCTGTCCGTTACAGGGGATGCACCATCAATACCGGCATTGAAGGAATCAGCCCCGCTGTCCGTGGCAAACCCACGTGCCCAGAGGTAATGAGTGCCGCTGTAGGCAAACATGATCTGGTAGTCCAGCCGCGGAACGAACGGGGGGTTGTCGTCATACGCCACTCCCGCGTTCGGAGTCAGGTGCAAGTAACCATCCCCAGAAAAATCAATCTTCGCCCCCAGCGGATTTGCGTCCGTGAACCGGAATAGCAGTGGTCTGAACTGATCCGGGTCCGTGGGCGGCGTTTGCAGGTCGTAATCCTCCGCTTCCACTACGGCAAACCCGCTGGCGTCCTCCTGCAACACCGTTCGCTTCGTCCGAAAGGTCGCACTCTTGCTGTAGCTGTTCCCGTTCGTATCGCTGTAACTCCACACCGCCGTGTTGAGCGACAAATACGGCAGATTGCCCGGCGGCTGGTAACTGGCCGTCGTCACCGCCCCCGTCCGCGTGATCCCCGGCGTCACCGCCTGCCCGTTGAAATTCAACTGCACCGAGTTGCTCACCA
>JACQFP010000061.1 GCA_016200005.1 Verrucomicrobiota bacterium
AGTTACTGGATCGCGTGATCGCGGGAGTGAAGTTCGTCGATGGTGTCGAACTCAACCCCAAGGCAATAGCAGCGTAAACACATTTACCCTTGGGATGCCCTCCACCCCCCGCCATCCACAACTTTTGGAAATTTCTCGTCATCGAAATGCAACGCCTTCAGTTAAAGTCCGCATAATCTGCTGGGTAGAATGGGGCATTGTCAATCGCTGTTTCCGGCGGTGCGACTGCCTTGCCTTCAATTGCATTGACTAGCAAAACCATCTGTGATTAATGAACTAGTTAAGACTTAAAACAGCCACGAAGGACTATATGTCTATCCGACCAAACACATCTTCATTGACCGAAATCAAACTTAGAATCGCTCGTTGTTTTCTTGTGTGCTTTTTGTTTTTGCCGTTTTGCGCCCAAGGCCAACTGTGCAATCCCGCGCCATCGGGCCTGGTCGGTTGGTGGCGGGCAGAAAGTAATGCGAATGACAGTGCGGATGGCAATCAAGGAACGCTGCAGGGTGGAGTGAACTTTGTGTTAGGTGAGGTGGGCCAGGCCTTCAACTTCAATGGAACCAATGCGTATGTTGAAATTCCCAGCAGTGCCAGCCTCAAGATGACCGGCCCGTTTAGCGTGGAGGCGTGGGTGAACTACGAGAAGGTGACTGCACCGTACGGCGACATGATTGTCACCAAAGGTCAAGACGTCGAGGCGCCGGTCGATTGGGCCCTCAGTGTCAGCGACCTGCAGAAGCTCAGACCGCACGTGAAAGTGGGGACGAGTTGGGTTGTCTTTGATTGTGCTACCACTCTGAGCACCGGCGTTTGGTATCACGTGGCGATGGTGTATGACGGCTCGACCTTACGGGGCTTTGTGAATGGTGTCTCTGACGGGGCAGTGCCGGTTTCGGGCCAGTTACAGGCGACGGACTTTCCTTTGAAGATTGGCGCCTACGCGCCCGTCAACGGAACAGCAAGCAAGAACTGGTTTGCAGGGCGCATCGATGAGGTTTCGATTTACAACCGCGCGCTTGCGACCAATGAAATTCAAGGCATCTACAACGCCGGCAGTGCAGGGAAGTGTCCGCCGCCAACCTGTGTTGCCCCTCCGTCGGGTTTGGTCAGTTGGTGGCAGGCGGAGAGCAACGCGTTGGACAATGCCGACGGTAATGACGGCATGCTGCAAAACGGGGCCACGTTTGCTGCCGGTAAAGTGGGCCAGGCGTTCAGTTTTGATGGAGTGGATGATGTAGTCATTGTGCCCGACGCGCCCAACTTGAGATTTGGTCCTACCTCCCCAATGACAGTGGACATGTGGGCTTTTCGCACTTCAACCAATGCGGCCCAGCACCTGATCGGCAAACGCTCGGGCTGCACGAGCAGTTCGACCGAAGGAACTTTCCAGTTGGTTTTTGACGGCGCGGGTGCAGGGCTGGCCTTCGGCCCGCCGGGCGGCTCGTGCGCCTGTTCGGGCCAGAGCTTGCCCCTCAACACTTGGACGCATCTGGCCGGCACGTTTGACGGCACCACCTTGCGCCTGTTTATCAACGGACAGTTGGCGGCGACGACTCCCGGCTCGCTGGGACCGGCGAACACGGCGCCTTTGAAGATCGCCGACTCGGGCACTTGTGGTGCGGACTACGGTGCGGCCTTTGGCGGGCTGATTGACGAGGTTTCTATTTACAACCGGGCACTTTCGACCAATGAGGTTCAAGCGATCTACAATGCCGGCGTGGCGGGCAAGTGCAGCGTCCCTCCTTCCATCAACTCGCAACCCGCAAGCCAAACGGCGCCCGTTGGTGCCAACGTTACGTTTGCCGTTGTCGCGGCGGGCTCGAGTCCGTTGAGCTACGTATGGCGCTTTAACCAGACAAACATACTTGTTACTGCAACCAACAGTTCCTTCACACTGACCAATGTACAGCTTGCTGATGCTGGCAATTACAGCGTCGTCGTCAGCAATGCGCTGGATACGGTGACCAGCAGCAATGCTATCCTGACCGTGATTCTGCCGATTTGTATTAACGCACAATCGAACTTGGTCAGTTGGTGGCAGGGTGATGGCAACGCGCTCGATTCAAGTAGTACTAATCACGGAACCTTGGTTGGAAACGCAGGCTACGCGACGGGGAGAGTTGGGCAGGGATTTGTCTTTGACGGAAGTACAGACGGGGTGAATATCGGTAATCCCACCAACCTGAGGTTGCAGAACTTCACCATTGAGGCTTGGATAAAGCGGGCAAATGCGAGCCGCGCAACGATAGATCCTGCCAATATCAATGGCTGCATCCTCTCTTACGGCCAGAATGGCTACGGGTTTACCCTGCTTGATGATGGCAGATTGGACATCACGCAGGTCGGCGTGGGGGGAGTTTTCTCGTCGGCGCTCAGAATCACCGACACAAATTTTCACCACGTGGCTTTGACCAAGTCGAACAGTGCAATCATGTTTTACGTTGACGGTGTAGGGGAGACAGCAAGTCCGTACAATCCTAACTTCACTTTCACTTCCTCGCTTGCGATTGGAGCGCGCGGGGATAATCTGACGGCTGGTTTCTTTGGCTTGATAGACGATTTGGCAATTTACAACCGCGCTCTTTCGACTAATGAAATCCAGTCGATCTATTACGCGGGAAGTGCGGGCAAGTGCGGGTTGCCACCCACGATCCTGACCCCGCCGCAAAGCCGCACGGTTCGCGCTGGGACCAATGTTACTTTCAATGTTGTCGCGACTGGTACACCGCTCTTGAGTTATCAGTGGTGGTTTAACACGACGAATTCCATCAGCGGCGCCACCATCTCCTCGCTCGTGGTAAGCAATGTTCAGACGGCTCAAGCGGGAAACTACACCGTAGTTGTCAGCAACAACATCAACTCAGTGACGAGCGCTCCGGCCAATCTCAAGGTTCAATACATATTCGCGTTCGGCAACGGCCAAAGCCTGACCAACGCTCAATATAGCTTCGTTGGTTCCGTCACCATCCAGTTACAAACCATTTTCACCAACGGAGCGATTCTCTACACCCTGGATGGCTCGGCGCCGGACTTTGATTCGGCAGAATATTTTGGCACTTTCCTTGTTACGGATTCGTCTGTTCTTCGCGTCCTCACTTACAGCGCGGACTTTTCGCAGTCATCGGAGGCGGATCCGATCACCTTGACCATCATTCCTACCTATTCGCTGACGGCGACGACGGCGGGCGGAGGAACGGTTTCCGTAAATCCAACCAACGGCCCCTACGCGAGCAATTCGGTGGTCAATGTCACCGCCACGCCGACCAATGGCTGGACGTTCCTCGGTTGGACGGGGGACGCGAGCGGCACCAACACGACGATTGGCGTGACGATGAATCGAAATAGATTTGTGCAGGCGCTTTTCGGCACGCGGCTGAGCACCACGGTGGCCGGTAACGGCGCCATTACTTTCCTTGCCTCTGTATTTCCTCTTGGGGCGTTGTACCCCTTTGGCACCGTGGTACACCTTGACGCCGTGGCGCAATCAGGAAGCTATTTTGCCCTGTGGGGCAATGCTGCCAGTGGCAATACCAATCCTTTGAGCTTTGCCATGACCAAGGCCAACCCGACCATCTCTGCGCTGTTCACCACGTTAAACGCCGGCGAATTCGCGCTGACGGTCATCCCTAATGGTTTTGGCCAGGTCACGGTCAACCCGCGGGCCAATCGATACACCAACGGACAGAACGTCACGTTGACAGCCGTGCCGGATGCGGGACGACAGTTCATTGATTGGAGCGGTGATGCCACAGGCACGAACAATCCGTTGATCGTCGTGATGGACCAGAGCAAGACCATCATGGCGGATTTCACCGGGCGGCCCGGCTTGATCATTGAGAACGGCCCCGACGCATTAAATGAAGAGGGCTTCCACCTGACGCTGACGGGAGATGTTGGCGGCCATTACCGGATCGACGTCTCCACGAACTTGCTGAACTGGTCCGCACTACTGACACTGACGAACAATACCGGCACCGTGCCCTTCATCGACCCCTCGGCCACGAATTCGTCTCTGCACCTCTACCGCGCGGTAACGGTCCCCTAGCGCCTTGATTTGGGAGCTTGTCGATGGCTGTCTTCTGCGATTCAAGGCTGGCGGAAAAGCAGGATTTACTTTTCCTCCAATTGCCGGCTCAATCGACAACATCACTATGAAAACGATGGCCGGCTTTCTTTTCGTCATTTCACTTTTGGGGAGCAAATTAGTTTTGTTGGGAGCAGACCCACCCGTCCCCACGTTTCGTGCGGTGGATGTCGATACAAAGATCGAAATTGGTTACGGGGTCGCGGTGGCCGACGTGGATGGCGACGGCAAGCCGGACATTCTACTCGCGGACAAAAAGCAGTTCGTCTGGTACAAAAATCCAACATGGCAAAAGTTTGTGCTCGCCGAGAATTTGACCAAGGAAGACAACGTGTGCATTGCGGCGGCGGACATTGACGGCGACGGCAAATGCGAAATCGCCGTTGGCGCGGGTTGGAATCCGGGCGACACAGTGAACAGTGGCGCGGTGTTCTATCTGGTTCCCCCGAAAGACCGGACGCAAAAATGGGAGCCGGTCGATTTGGCGCACGAGCCGACAGTGCATCGGATGAGGTGGGTGAAAAACTGGCAAGGAGAATATGAATTGGTGGTCGTACCGCTTCATGGTCGCGGCAACAAAAATGGCCAGGGCGAAGGAGTCAAAATCCTGGGCTACAAGAAATCAGTTGATCCAAAGGGCACGTGGACAACCCGGCTGATGAATGATGGGCTGCACATGACTCACAATTTCGAACCGATACAGTGGGATGACGACGACGCGCAGGAGATGTTGCTCGCTTCGAAGGAGGGAGTCTTCGTGCTGAATTGGGACGCGGAAGCACGCGCCCTAAAACTCACGCAACTTTCCGGCACTGAGAGTGCAGGCGCAGGGGAAGTTCGCTTGGGCAAGCTCACTGGGGACAGACGCTTCTTCGCCACGGTAGAACCGATGCACGGAACGAATCTGGTTGTCTATACTCCGCCGGCTGAGAACAGCGGAAAGAGTCTTTGGCAACGGAACGTTCTCGATTCCTCACTGGTTGACGGGCACGCGCTGGCTTGCGGTGATCTGTTGGGGATGAGTTCGGATCAAATCGTCGTTGGCTGGCGGGCGATGAACAAACCGGGCGTCAAGGTCGGCATCAAACTTTTTACGCCGCTCGATAACGAGGGCAAGAACTGGCGGCAAACGTTGATCGACGACAACACGATGGCGTGCGAAGATCTGACACTTGCCGATCTCAACGGCGACGGGAAACTGGATATCGTGGCCGCCGGTCGCGCCACGAAGAACGTGAAGGTTTATTTCAATGAAAGCGCGAAGGGTCAGTGAGAACGCTCCCGCTTATACGCGCTACAATCATGAAACAATTTCTTAAGAAAAGCACCTTCATCGGACAATGTGGGCTGAGCCTTTCATTGGTCATTGCGGCAGGTTTGCTTTACCTGGCTCCGGCCGCATGGTCCGCGCAAGTCCGCGAGGAAATTACGTTGCACGTATCGCCCAACGGCAACGATGCCTGGTCGGGTCAGCCGAAAAATCCCGATCGCCCGCGCACCGACGGTCCGCTGGCAACATTGCGAGGAGCGCGCGATGCAGTACGCCGATTGAAGCAACACGCATCGTCGCCCACAACAATTCGCGTGTTGGTGGCGGGTGGAACTTATTCGATGACCGAACCGGTGGTGTTCGCGCCGGGAGACAGCGGTCTGCCGGAGACGCCGGTAATTTACCAGGCCGCCCCGGGCGCCAAACCAGTCTTCAGCGGCGGAAGGAGAATTCTTGGTTGGAAAGCGGGCGCGAATGGAATCTGGTCCGCGCATCTGCCCGATGTGGCTGCGGGCAAATGGTACTTCGAACAGTTGTTCGTCAATGGCCATCGCGCCGTACGCGCCCGAACACCCAATCAGTTTTATTTTTACATGCAGCACAAGGTGGAGGAGGGAATCGATCCATTAACCGGTCAAAAGGCGAATCTGGCCAGTCGCGCGTTTCGCGCGCGAGCGGAAGACATGGAACCGCTGTCCACGATTTCCACCAACCAACTCCGCGACGCAACGGTGGTAGTCTATCATGCGTGGGAAATTTCCCGGCATCGCGTGGCAGCAGTTGATTCCGCGATGGCCACGATTGTAACCACAGGCGGCGCGCCGTGGGCGTTTATGCAGTGGGCACCAAACCAGCGGTATCATCTGGAAAATTTCAAGGCCGCCCTCGACGTGCCCGGCGAATGGTTTCTCGACCGCGACGGGACGCTTTACTACAAGCCACAACCTGGCGAGAACCTGAACAAGGCTGAAGTGTTTGCGCCGGTCGCGGAACAGTTCGTCCGCTTCGAAGGCGAGCCGGAGAAGGGCCGGTTCGTGGAAAACATCACGCTCAAAGGGCTAGCGTTTCGTTACGGACAATACGTTCTGCCGCCGGAGGGTCACGCTGATGGACAGGCGGAGGCCAGCATTTCCGCTGTCATTATGGCGGACGGCGCGAAGCACATTGCCATCGACGATTGCGAGATTGGCCACGTGGGGATTTACGGCGTTTGGTTTCGGCGCGGCTGTCAGGATTGCAGTCTGGTTCATTGCTGGTTGCACGATCTCGGTGCGGGCGGCGTGCGGATTGGCGAGGGTCGCATCGCGCCAAATCTGTCCGAGCGCACCGGCAACGTCACGGTGGACAACAACATCCTTCAATCCGGCGGGCGGATTCATCTCGGCGCGATTGGAGTATGGATCGGCCAAAGCGGCGACAATCGTGTGACGCATAATGACATTGGCGATTTTTATTATACGGGCGTCTCGGTCGGCTGGACGTGGGGCTACGGCGAAAGTCTGGCGCAGCGGAATCACATTGATTTCAATCACATTCACCATCTGGGCTGGGGCGTGTTAAGCGACATGGGCGGCGTTTACACCTTGGGCATTTCGGACGGGACAACCGTCAACCACAACGTCGTGCACGATGTTTATTCTTACGATCTCTATGGTCGCGGCGGCTGGGGACTTTACAACGACGAAGGCAGCACGCACATCAACCTCGAAAGCAACTTGGTCTATAACGTCAAGACCGGTGGCTATCATCAGCACTATGGAAAGGAAAACTTGATCCGCAACAACATCTTCGCTTTCAGCATGGACGGTCAACTGCAACGCTCACGCGTCGAGGACCACCTCTCCTTCACGTTTGAGTACAACATTGTCTATTGGAACGGTGGCAGGCTGTTCGGCGGTTCGTGGAAGGATGCCAACGTAAAGCTGGAAGACAATCTTTACTGGGACGCTTCCGGCAAACCGATTGATCTTCAGGGCATGAATTTTTCCCAGTGGCAGAAGGCGGGCAAGGATGCCGGCTCGATTGTGGCGAATCCGGAATTCATCGGGCCGGAGCGGTTTGATTTCCATTTGAAGAAGAATTCGCCAGCATTGCGCCTTGGCTTCAAACCGTTTGATTTCTCACAGGCCGGCGTTTACGGCGACGCTTCGTGGTTGAAACTCGCGCGGCGACTTCAGTATCCGCCCGTGACATTCGCACCCGAACCGCCGCCACTGAGTCTGCGCGAGGATTTTGAAACGACGCCCGTAGGCAAGCCGCCGAAGGAAGCGCAGATTTCGGTTGAAGGTAAAGGCGATTCGCTGTCGGTGACGGAAGAAGCCGCAGCTTCTGGAAAGCGCAGCTTGAAGGTTACCGATGCTCCGGGTCTGAAACACCGCTTCAATCCGCATTTTTATTACGTACCGCATCATCGTGAGGGAGTGACGCGTTGCGCATTCGACATCCGCATTGAAGAAGCCACCGAGATGTTTTACGAATGGCGTGACGAGGCGAGCCCGTACCACGTCGGCCCGAGCTTCTCGATCAAGAACGGCAAATTGACCAGCGGCGGACAGGAGTGGATGACCATCCCCTTCAAAGAGTGGGTGCATGTGGAAGTCACCGCCGCTCTGGGGGCAAGTCGCCGCGGCAGTTGGAATCTCAGCGTGACCCTGCCGGGCCGTCCGGTGAAACAATTCACCGGCCTCAAAACGGGCAGTGCGGACTGGAAATCGCTCGACTGGCTGGGCTTCGTCAGCCAAGCCGACACCAAAACCATTTTTTACCTGGACAACCTGCAACTCGATAATGAAAAGCAGTGAAGTTTGGTGGTATTGAAATTCTTCTCTCCTCTGTTCGCATTGCTTTAATCAATCCCCGACAAAGTTTTATCAATTAACGCCGGCAGCGTCGGAACGCTAGTTTCGAGCGCATGAAAACCAATACGCTCGCTCCCTTCGAAAAACGTCCACAAATGTTCCCGACTCCACCCCTTGACGGCATCGCAACCGAAGTTGGTTGCGGCGAAACTGTTTTCGCCTTCGAGAGAATAGCGACGCGCAACGGCCTTGGAAGCACCGCGCGGTTGAAACTTGCACTGGCTACCGGGGAAGATCGCGAAACCATTTATCGTCTCCGGCACGACGTGTACGGAAAGGAACTAGTTCAGCATCCGACCAATGGCGACGGTCGGTTGCGGGATTCGCTCGACGAGGGAAACATTTACCTTGTTGCTTCCGTCGGCGAAGAACTGGTCGGCTTCATCAGCGTGACGCCTCCAACTTCACAGACGTATTCCATCGACAAATATCTTTCGCGGGAAGAACCACCGTTTCCCTTCGACGACGGCCTTTATGAAGTCCGCTTGTTGACGGTCATCAAACCCAGTCGTGGTCGGCAAATTGCCGCGCTGCTCATGTATGCGGCGTTTCGTTGGGTGGAGGCACACGGGGGCGCGCGCATCATGGCGATTGGCCGGGAGGAGATTCTCGACCTTTACCTTAAAGCAGGTTTGCAACCCATCGGCATCGCTGTTCGATCCGGCGCCGTCACTTACCAGGTTTTGCAGTCCCCCGTTGCCTCACTTCGACAACGAGCGGGATTGTTCGCGGGATTGTTCGACAGGATCGAGCGCGAAACGGATTGGCGACTCGCCATTCCGTTTCAAAAGCCGGCCTCCTGCTTTCACGGTGGAGCATTTTTCTCGGCGATTGGCGAGGAGTTTGAAACTCTGGAAAAGAGGCAAACCATCATCAACGCCGATGTGCTCGATGCCTGGTTTCCGCCGTCGCCCAAGGTAATCTCGGCGTTACAGGATAATCTTCCGTGGCTATTGCAGACATCGCCGCCGACCGGATGCGAGGGATTGATAAAAACCATCGCGCGCGTCCGAGGCGTGAATGCCGACTGTGTTCTGGCCGGGGCCGGGTCTTCGGATCTGATCTTTCTAGCGTTTCGTCAGTGGCTCTCGCGGGATTCCCGCGTGCTGCTGCTCGATCCGACTTACGGCGAGTACGCGCATGTGTTGGGAAAAGTCGTTCGTTGTCAGGTTGACCGGCTGACGCTGTCGCGGCGCGACGGGTATCGTTTCGATCCAAGGCGGCTGGAGGAATATTTCGAGTATGACTACGACTTGATCGTGCTGGTCAATCCCAACAGCCCCACGGGTCGCCATGTGGCGCGCGAGGAACTCGAAGGCGTTTTGCGGCGTGTGCCGGCCAACCTCCGCGTTTGGTTGGATGAAACCTACGTCGAATATGCCGGCGCGGATCAATCGCTGGAACGTTTCTCCGCCCAAAGCGAAAACGTCATCGTTTGCAAGTCGATGTCGAAGGTCTATGCCTTGAGCGGTGTCCGTGCGGCGTATCTTTGTGCCGGACCCCAGCAACTTGAACAACTGCGCGCCATCACACCGCCGTGGGCGGTCAGTTTGCCCGCGCAATTGGCGGCAGTGCGGGCCTTGGAAGATTCGCCGTATTATAGCGGGCGATATGAGGAAACTCATCGTCTGCGGTCTCAGTTGGTTGAACAACTGTGCGGGCTGAATCTGGAAATCGTGCCGGGCGTCGCGAATTTCGTCCTCTGCCATCTTCCTGCCGACGGCCCGCACGCTTCAACGGTGGTGGCGCACTGTCGCGATCAGAATCTTTTTTTGCGGGACGCATCGAACATGGGCTTGCAACTGGGCAAACACGCCCTCCGCCTCGCGGTCAAAGACGCTGAAAAAAACACGCAGATGGTCGAGATATTGAAACGAGTCTTGCGTGATTGAAATTTGTCTTTGAATTCTGCCGGATTCCCCGCCAACATCCGCGCTCGATTTTGAAGTAGTTGGAGTTCAAGCTTCAGCTTGTTCGGTAGCTTGAACACAACCCGACAAGCTAAAGCTTGAACTCCAGCAGAATAATTTCATGAAGCGCACGCATCACTGCAACGAACTTCGCCCGGCCCACATCGGGCAGACCGCGACCTTGTCCGGCTGGGTCCATTCCCGTCGCGACCTGGGCGGCCTCATCTTCATCGACATCCGCGACCGCGAGGGGCGCACCCAGACGGTGTTCGATCCGTCGGATTTGCCAAAAGAACTTTTTGAGCGCGCCGCCGCGCTGCGCAGCGAATGTGTCATCAGCGTCACCGGCAAAGTCCGCCAACGACCCGAAGGCACGAACAATCCCAAGATAGCCACGGGCGAAATTGAAGTCATGGCGAAGGAAATGGAAGTGCTGAACATGGCCGATGTGCTGCCGTTTCCGGTGGACGATCCCGAAGTGGCGAGCAAGGTGAATGAAGAGTTGCGCCTCAAATATCGCTACCTTGATTTGCGTCGCCCGGAGATGGCGCGCAATCTCCGCCTCCGCAGCAAAGTCGCCACCGCCACGCGGGTCTTCATGGACGAGCAGGGCTTTCTCGAGGTCGAAACGCCCTTGTTATTCAAGTCCACACCCGAAGGCGCGCGCGAATTTCTCGTGCCGAGCCGCGTCACTCCCGGAAGTTTTTATGCGCTGCCGCAGTCGCCTCAGCAATTCAAACAAATCCTGATGGTCGGCGGTGTGGAAAAATATTTTCAACTGGCCCGTTGCTTTCGCGACGAAGACCAGCGCGCCGACCGCCAACTGGAATTCACGCAGATTGACATCGAGATGAGCTTCATCGAGCGCGAGGACATTTACGCGCTGATTGAAGGTCTGCTGAAGCGCGTCTGGAAGGTCGCGCTCAACCTGGACGTGCCGACGCCTTTCAAACGCCTGACGTTTCAGGAAGCCATGAACCGTTACGGTATCGACAAGCCGGACACTCGTTTCGGCATGGAACTGGTGGACTTCACCGAGGAATTTCGCGCGAGCACGTTCAAAGTGTTCAGCGGCGCGGTCGCAAATGGCGGCGTGGTGAAGGCGCTCAACGCCAAGGGTCTCGCCGGCGCGACGCAAGGCCAGATTGAAACGATGACCGAATACGCCAAGAGCTTCGGCGCGAAAGGGCTGGCGTTCATCAAGGTCGAAGGTGGCGAATGGAAATCGCCCATCGTGAAATTCTTCAATGATGCCGAGAAAGCCGCGCTCACGAAAAAGCTGGCCATCGAGGAAGGCGATTTGGTTTTGTTCGCCGCCGATCAATGGCTCAACGCCTGCGAAATCCTCGGCAAGATTCGCCTCTACTGCGCCGACGTTTTGAAGGCGCAAGGCAAGCTGACCATTCCCGCCGACCGCTACGATTTCCTATGGGTGATCGAGTTCCCGCTGCTCGGTTTTGACCGCGAGCAGAACCGCTGGTATTCGAGCCATCATCCGTTCACTGCGCCGGTGGCCGAGGACATTCCTTTTCTAAAGACCGACCCGAAGAAAGTTCGCGGCCAGCACTACGACATCGTGGTGAACGGCACGGAACTCGGCGGCGGTTCGATTCGTATCCATCGCCCCGACGTGCAAAAGACCGTGTTCGAGGAAGTGCTGCAAATCCCGCCGGAGATGGTGAAGGCGCGTTTTGGTTACATGCTGGAGGCGTTTCGTTATGGTGCGCCGCCACATGGCGGCATCGCGCTCGGCTTTGATCGGCTCATCGCAATTCTCTGCGGCACACCAAGTATTCGCGATGTGATTGCGTTTCCGAAAACGGCGAAAGGCGCTGACCTGATGACCGATTCACCAGCGGCGGTTGAGCCAAAACAACTGCGCGATCTGCATATTGAATTGAAAGTGGCGAAAAAGGAGTAGGGTTGTCCGCCCACGTGTCGAAATTGCCGTCGAATCAATCCTGAATAAAATAACTCAGGTTCTCCAGTTCGCTGGCGAGATTGACGTTGTTGACCATGACTTCCTCTGGCACGTGAAGGACGATCGGGGCGAAATTCAAAATGCCCGTGATGCCGCATTGCACGAGTGTGTTGGTCACTTCCTGCGCGACGGAAGCGGGCACGGTCAGAATGGCCATGCGCACGCGACGTTTGCTCACGAGTTCCGGCAGGTCGTCCATCTCCAGCACCGGCTGGGTGATTTTTTTATCGCGCCTCGGTTTCGCATCAATGTCGAACGCCGCCACAATTTCAAATCCTTCCTGTTCGAACCCGCGATAGGAAAGCAGGGCGAGACCGAGATTGCCGACGCCGACGAGGATGACCGGCTGGAGGCTTTTGGTGCCCAGCACATCGGAAATCATTTGCGAAAGTTGCTCGACGTCGTATCCAAGCCCGCGCGTGCCGAATTGACCGAAGTAGGTGAGGTCCTTTCGGAGTTGGGTTGATTTCACACCGGCGACGGTGGCCAACGCTTCGCTGGACACCGTGCGAATGGCATTGTCCTTGAGTCGTGCGAGGCAACGCAGATAAACCGACAGCCGATAAATCGTCTTGCGCGGAATTTCAGGGCGATCGTTTCTTTTCAAAGCGGCAAAGGGATAATGGAAAAAAAGTGGGCAAGCAAGCCTGACCAGCAGACAGTGCGCGGCTGAGTTCTCTTTTCACTCGCGCGAGGTTACTGTTGGCAAGTTTGGATAAACCTGTTACCCATAAGCCTTGCATGAATCGAACAGATTTCACAACGACGCGGCAAACCATTTCGGCCTCGGCTGCAACGGCGGGCACCGTTCAGGTCGTGACGTGTTTGGGACTGAAGCCGTGATCGTGGGAATCGGCAGCCCTCTTGGATTTTAGTCATGAAAGTCACCCTGAACTGGCTCAGACAATACGTTGATTTCAACTGGTCGCCCGAGGAATTGACCGCGCGTCTCACCATGCTCGGGCTCGAAGTCGAAGGCGTGCAAAAGCTCGGCGGCGAATTTGAAGGCGTGGTCGTCGCGCAGATACTATCGAGCGACAAACATCCCAACGCCGACAAACTTTCTGTTTGCAAGGTGGCCGATGGACAGGGTGAACGCCAGATCGTCTGCGGCGCGAAGAACTACCACGTCGGCGATAAAGTGCCGCTGGCCCTGCCCGGCTGCACGCTGCCCACGCCCGCCGGATCACCCCCGTTCACCATCAAAATCGGCAAGCTGCGCGGCGTGGAATCGCAAGGAATGATGTGTTCCGCCAAGGAACTCGGTCTCGCCGAGGACGCGGAAGGTTTGTTGATTCTTCCGACCGGCGCAAAAGTCGGCCAACCCTTCGCTGAACATCTCGGTCGTTTCGCCGGCGATGTCGTTTACGACCTCGAAATCACCCCAAACCGACCCGACCTCAACAGCGTCATCGGCATCGCGCGGGAAATTGCAGCCGTAACGGGAAATCCGCTGCGGATGCCGGAATTCAAAATTCAAAATTCAAAATTCAAAATTGATGAACTGGTCGCAGTCCGCATCGACGACGCTGAGCTTTGCCCTCGTTACACGGCGCGCGTCGTTAAGGGTGTAAATATTGGCCCAAGCCCGGATTGGTTGCGTTCCACGCTGGAAAAAGTCGGCATCCGCAGTATCAGCAATGTCGTGGACGTGACGAATTATGTGATGCTTGAAAGCGGCCAGCCATTGCATGCCTTCGATTATCATCTCATCGCCAAGGGCAAGGACGACAAACCAACCATCGTCGTCCGCCGCGCGGTTGCGGGAGAAAGATTCAAGACGCTGGATGGGCAAGAGCGCACGCTTACGAATGAAATGCTTTTGATCGCCGACGAACAGCAAGGCATCGCGCTCGCCGGCATCATGGGCGGACAAAACACGGAGATCAACGACTCCACCAAGGACGTGTTGATCGAGAGCGCTTATTTTTCGCCAACCCAGATCCGCCGCACGAGCAAGGCCTTGGGCTTGCGCAGCGAATCGAGCTACCGCTTCGAGCGCGGCGCGGACGTCGGCATCTGTGATTGGGCCAGCCAACGCGCGGCCCAATTGATTCTGGAAACCGCCGGCGGCCAGTTGGCCGGGGACGTGGTCGATGCTTATCCCCATCCGGTCGAAACTAAAACCGTTTCGCTGCGTGCTGAAAAGATCGCGCAGTTGCTCGGCGTTGCGATTTCGCGAGAGCAGGCGGAAGCCATGCTGAACAGCCTCGGCTTGAAAACCGCGGTCCGCGTGCCGCAGCCGTTGGACGGTTCGACAGACGCACCGTTGCCGCCGCTGAAATTCCGCATTCCGACTTTCCGCGTCGATCTCAAGCGGGAGGTCGATTTAATCGAGGAAATCACCCGGCTTTACGGTGTGGATAAGATTCCTGCCACAGCGCCGCGCGACGTGATTGGCTCAAACGCCTATGACGCGGTGCATGATCAACTGGCGGACGCCCGTCGCATTCTCACCGGCCTTGGGCTTTGCGAAGCGCAAGGACAGACGCTGATTTCCAGCACGGAGTGCGGGGTGCGGAGTGCGGAAGCGGTCCGCCTTGCCAATCCGTTGAGTTCGGATATGGACGTGCTGCGCCCCAGCCTGCTGCCCGGATTGCTCGCTGCGCTGCGCCACAGTCTCACGCACAAGACTGAGGACGTGGCGCTCTTTGAGATTGGGCGGGTCTTTGCGCATCTGGACGGTCCGCCGCAGGAAGAGCGCCGCGTGGCGCTGGCGTTGACGGGCAGGCGACACCCCAGCTTCTGGAGCGGCGAGAATCGGGAGGCCACGTTCGACATCTTTGATTTGAAGGGGTTGCTCGAAGAATTCTGCGAGCAGTTCGGTGTGCGCGGATTGACTCATTCCCGTCGTGACGATGACCGCGCCCTTTATCTCGAATCCGCCGCGATCCTGTTGGGCAAACAAGTCATCGGTGAGTTTGTGCAACTTCAGCCGGTGCTCGCCCGGCGCTTTGACTTGCGGGCTGCCGTGTTGCTGGCGGAACTGAATTTCGATTTGCTGCTCGCCCGCCGCAACCCGTCCAAGTCGTTCAAGCCGCTCCCACTGTTCCCTTCCATCCGCCGGGATGTCGCCATGCTCGTGCCGGACGCGACCACTCACGCAGCCGTGCTTCAGACGGTGAAACAGGCGAGGCCACAAAATCTGGAATGTGTGGAGTTGTTCGATATCTTCCGCGGCAAGAATGTGCCCGCTGGACAAAAGAGCATGGCTTATGCCTTCACGTATCGCCATTCCGAACGCACCTTGACCGATGCCGAAGTGAACAGTGCCCACGAAAAGCTGGTGGAAAAGTTCGGGACGGTTTTGCAAGCGGTGATCAGGGACAAATAGCGCCCCAGCCCAAGGCTGGTAAAGCGCTCGGGAAAATTGCCAAACCGTCGCGGTTGTTCACTCCCAGAGACCCGGCGCAGGTAGTAAACAGTGTTGCAAGTTGCAAGTCTGGCGGTCGGATGTGTTGCAAATTGCATGGTAGCGCCCCCCCGCCATTCCTGTCCCTTCACAAGGGCAAAACTCTAACTTGCTGAAATTCAAGGAGCTATCGGGTGGCTGCATTTTCTGGCACACGTAACGCTCTACAAATTCCCCGAAGACTTGTGAACGAGGTCCGCATGAAACGAATGCAATTTCAGTTTGACGGAGCGAAGGCCTTGCGCGAAGTCCGACGCAACAACGTCGAATGGCGCGTGGACTTGGGCGTTTGCAGGGCAATCCAACAAGCAGAATTGACCGACCTGTTCAGAGTGGTTTGCGCACTGCCAAAGGCTGATGCGCGCGCATTTTGCAAGATGGTGGCCCGCAAACCGGTTGCTCGAAGCGGCCTGACGCTGACGAACCTTGCCAGGAAATTTCCATGTTGAGCTGGACTTTGACATTTCTGACGATCGCATTGCTGGCGGCGCTGCTGGGGTTTTTCGGCGTCGCTGGCACCGCGGCTGCCATCGCCAAGGCGTTCTTTTTTCTCTTCATGATCATATTTGTGGTTTCCGTGATCCTGGGTCGGAGAGATGCGTAAGGACAGACGTTGGGCAAAAGCGTTTTGAATTCGAAAATTCGGTCATAAATTTCACTGAAGCGCCAAGGAACTGGGTGGGTGGATCGGATGGGTGAGTCGTCAGGCAACCGCATCGTGGCGGCCTGACTGACTCACCCATGTCCTTTCTCAAATCTTCGGCCGGCTTCACGATTTCCAGACGGAACACTTGGCCGGCTCGCTTTCCCCCTCGCCGCCC
Organism: Verrucomicrobiota bacterium; assembly: GCA_016200005.1. Classification (NCBI taxonomy): domain Bacteria; kingdom Pseudomonadati; phylum Verrucomicrobiota; species Verrucomicrobiota bacterium. The sequence goes on from JACQFP010000061.1 coordinate 16,340, forward strand.
CGCCCCATCGGTCCCGGTGGAAGGGCTGAAACGGCATCGCCAATTCTCAATATTCTTTCTCGCCTGCGCGTTCGCCGCCCGCTATGCTTACCGTAAGCCAATGTGGAAGATGGGCTGAACGTATGCGCCTGCTGATTATTGACGACGAAGAAAACATTCGCAAAACCACCGCTGTGGTGCTGGAAGGAATGGGCCACGAAACGGTCGGGGTCGAAACTGGCACCGCCGCCCTGAGGCAGCTTGAAAAAGCCAGTTTTGATGTCGCCTTCCTTGATTTGAAATTGAATGGGGAAAGCGGGCTTGAGCTTCTGCCCGAATTGCTCAAGAGCAGCCCGCAGTTGGATGTGGTCGTGTTCACGGCCTATGCCTCGATCGAAACCGCCGTGCAAGCCATGCGGCTGGGCGCAATCGATTATATCCCCAAGCCATTTACGCCGGAACAAATCCGGCAGGTGATCAGCCGGATCAACAAAACCCGCAAACTCGAAGGTCGCCTGGCCGATCTCGAATCCCGGCTTTCGGCAGATTCTCCCACTACAGACCTGTCCACTACCGATCCGGTCGTGCAGAAACTTCTGGATCTGGCGTTCAAAGCCGCCGCCACGCCGGCCACCATCCTGATCACCGGCGAAAGCGGCACCGGCAAAACCGTTCTGGCGCGCGGCATTCACGAACGCAGCCAGCAAAAGGACAATGCGTTCGTCATCGTGAGTTGCCCCAGCCTCTCGCGGGAATTGCTGGAGAGCGAACTCTTCGGCCATGTCAAAGGCGCGTTCACCGGGGCGGTCGGCGAAACTTGGGGGAAAGTCGCGCGCGCCGACGGCGGCACCCTGTTTCTGGATGAGATCGGCGACCTGCCACTGGAAATCCAATCCAAATTGCTCCGCCTGGTTCAGGACAAGGAATATGAGCGGGTCGGCGAAGCCAAGCCACGGCGCGCCAACGTCCGGTTGATCGCGGCCACCAACCAGAACCTCGAACAAGCCGTCCGCGAAGGCCGTTTTCGCGAGGATTTGTTTTATCGGCTGAACGTCATCTCCATCCCGTTGCCGCCGATGCGCGAGCGCATGGGTGATTTGCGCAAGATCGGTTCGGGGTATCTCCATTTCTTTGCGGCGCAATGCGGCAAGCGCATCAAGGGTTTTTCGCCCGAAGCCGAGCGGGCCATCCTGCATTATTCCTGGCCGGGCAACCTGCGCGAATTGCGCAACGTCGTGGAACGCGCCGTCATTCTCGCCGGCACAGATCACATTGAACTGGATGATTTGCCGGAAAAAATAAGCCAATCCACCACTCAATTCGAGATCAAGGGCGTCGAAGTGGGCGCAAAAATCTCACTGGAAGACCTGGAAAAAGAGCATCTGCGGCGGGTGATCAGCCGGACCGCGACGATGGAGGAAGCGGCGCAGATTTTGGGGGTTGATCCGGCCACTCTTTACCGCAAACGAAAGAAATTGGCGTTATGAGTTCGCTCTCCCGTGTGATCCTCGAAGCGTTTAGTAGCAGAAATCTGGCAAGTGACTTGCCTCCCGCTCGTCGCGCCTGGCTTGGACTCGGCTCAATCCGTCCACAACGATTATGTTGCGCACGCGCTTGTTCCTGAACCTGGTGCCGTTCGTGGTGATTCTTCTGGCGGTCGGAGTTTATGCCATCGCGCTTTTCTCGCGCCTCACCGGCAGCGTGGACCTGATCGTCAGCGAAAACTACCGGAGCGTGGTGGCGGCCCAGCAGATGAGTGTGGCGCTGGCGGGAATGGACAAAGGCATGTTGCTTTGGCGGGAGATGGATCGCGACAACGGCAAAGCCAAGTTCACCGAAAGCCAAAAGCACTTTGAAGAGAACCTCCATCAGCAACTCAAGCGCATGGCATCGCCCGCCGTCAAGGAATTGAGCGGACAGCTCGCGACCAATTACTACGCTTTCCAACGCACCGGCAACTGGATTCTGTCCCTGCGCCAGCTTAAATTCCCGGAGGAGGAGTACGACCGCGAAATGGCGCCCCGGCTTCTGGAGATGAAGCAATTGTTGGAAAGAATCACCGACTTGAACAACCAGTCGATTCTTGCCACCAGACAAAGCCTTAAAGAAAACACGCGCGACGTCACCCGCCTGATGATCATCGGGATCGTGGTCGCGCTCACTATTTCTGGAATCGCCTGTTACTATCTGGTCCGTTCCATCATGCAGCCGATTCAATCTTTGACCAAGGCCACCCGCGAAGTGGGGGAAGGCAATCTCGATCAACTTGTTGCCGTCTCCTCCAAGGATGAACTGGCGCAACTAGCCGAATCGTTCAACAAAATGGCCGTTCAACTCCAGGCCTACCGCCAGGGCACTACGGAAAAAATTGGCCGGTTGCACCGCACCATGGAATCGACGCTTGCCACCTTTCCCGACCCCATCTTCGTGCTCGATAAGGAAGGCCGTATTGAATTAAAAAATCCGGCCGCCGAGGCCCTCGAGGCCAGCCTCAAGCTCAAAGGTGAATTGCCCGCTCGTTTGCGCGTGCTCATTCAGAAGGTGCTGGGAACCGGCGAAAACTTTTTGCCCAACAGCTTCAAGGAAGTCGTTTCCTTCCGGTTCAGCGGTCATGAGATCTTTTTTCTGCCGCGCATTCTCGCCATGCGAGACAAGGAGAACGTCCTGATTGGCGTCGCCGTCGTCTTGTATGACGTCACCCGCTTCCGGCTGCTCGACGATGTCAAAACCAACCTCGTGGCCACCGTCAGCCACGAACTTAAAACGCCCCTGACCAGCGTGCGGCTGGTATTGCATATTTTGCTCGAAAAAACCGCCGGCGCCCTCACGCCGATGCAACAGGACCTCCTCACCGCTGCGCGCGACGACGCCGAACGCCTGTTGCGAATTCTCAACAGCCTGCTCGACCTGACCTGGCTGGATGAAGGCAACCCCGGTTTGCACAAGGAGGTAATTGCTTCGGCCGACCTGGTCAGCAAGGTGATGGAGGGGCTGCGCGAATCAGTGATGACAAAATTTCTGAAGATCAAAAGTGTCGTGGATCCGGATTTACCCGCCGTCATGGTGGATCGCCAGCGGATCAACCATGTGTTCACCAACTTTATCAACAATGCCATAAAACATTCCCCTCCCCATGGGGAAATCACCTTGCGCGTGGCGCAGGTCGAGAACAACGGGGTGAAATTCAGTGTGATTGACCAGGGCCCGGGTGTTCCGGAGGAATTTCAGGACCGTATCTTCGATCGATTCTTTCGCGTGCCCGGGCAGACCAAACGCGGCGTCGGGCTGGGTTTGTCCATCGCGCGGGAAATCGTCGAAGCCCATGGCGGACAGATCGGCGTGCGCAGCCAGGCCGGCCAAGGTAGTGAGTTTTACCTCGTGCTGCCGGCGGTGGAGCGTGAGGCGCTGGTGTCGTAGCCAATCCCGCGCACAGGACGGCACCCCGCCCATCGCTGTCAAGGCCCTGGATCGGGAGGTCTTCAAACCCCCGGCGGTTGATTGCTCAAACCAGTTTCTTGTATTCCTTGGACGCCGCCAGCTTGGCCACCAGTTCCTTCACTTTTTGCACCTGGCTTTTGTGCGCCAGCAACACGGCATCGTCCGTTTGCACAAGGATGGCATCGCGCAATCCCACCACCGCAATCGGCGTGCGGGTTTTCGTGCGCGCATCAAAGATGAGGTTGCGCGCGCCATCCACGTGGATGAAATCCGCCACCGCGCAGTTGCCTTCGGCGTCGGCCTTGAGATGGCGCGCGAGCGCATTCCACGCCCCGAGGTCGTCCCACGCGAAAGCGCCATCCGCCACCACCACATTTTGCGCGTGCTCCATCAGCGCATAATCGATCGAGACTTTCCTGATGTCGGGATATTCTTTCGCGAGCGTCTTGGCGAGCTTCGCCGGGTTGTTTGCGACCTTAAACCAGCGCTGGCAGGCCTCATACATTTCCGGCTGATGTTTCTGCAATCCTTCGGTGATCGTCACAAAACTCCAGATGAACATGCCCGCGTTCCAGCGGTACTGGCCGCTCTGCAGATACTCCAGGGCCTTGTCGAAATGCGGCTTCTCCGTGAATTGCTCGGCGCGGTGGAAAACCGTCTTATAGCTTTTCACTCCGGGCGGTGCCGGCAGCGCTTCACCGACGCGAATGTATCCGTAGCCCGTGTTTGGCTCGGTCGGCTTGATGCCGATCGTGATGATGGCCTGCCCGCGCGAAGCCAGATCAAACGCATCAACCAACACCTGCTGAAACTTTTTCTCTTCCGGAATGACGTGATCGGCGGGCAACACCGACATGACACCGGTTGTCGAACGCGCTCCAACGAGCGCCGCGCCCAACGTGACGGCGGCACAGGTGTCACGGCCAACGGGCTCGGCGACGAGATTTTGCTTCGGAATGTTCGGCAGTTGCTTACGAACTTCCGGCAACTGAACCTCGTTGGTGATGACGAAAATGTTCTTTGCCGGCACGAGCGGCAACACTCGATCCACGGCCTCTTGCAAAAAGGAGCGTTTGCCGAGCAATGCAAGGAGTTGCTTGGGCGTCTTCTCCCGGCTCACCGGCCAGAAACGCTCGCCCTTGCCGCCAGCCATGATAATGACGAAACGGTTTTTGATGTCGGTCTTAGGTCTTGCGCTCATAGGATTTTGACCGCAGATGAACTCAGATGGACGCAGATGGGCTTTGGCTTGCGGTGTAGCTCATAAATCTGCGTTTATCTGCGTTCATCTGCGGTAGATTCAAATGGATTTCACTGCGTCAGCCAACAACTTCACAAACCCGCTTACTTTGCTTACCAACTCCGATGATTTGGCATGCTCGGCGATCTGGTTCACCACGGCACTGCCCACCACCACTCCGTCCGCCACTGACGCGACGAGCTTCGCCTGTTCGGGATTCGAGATGCCAAAGCCCACCGCGATGGGCAACGCCGTGTGCGCGCGAATCTTCGCGACCTGTTCCGCGAGGTTCGAGGCGACCTTGCTCTGCATTCCCGTCACGCCTTCGCGCGAGATGTAGTAGATGAAACCCGCACCGCGCTTCACGATGAATTCCATGCGATCCTCCGGTGTTGTCGGCGCGATGAGGTAGATGTGGCACAGAGCCGCTTTGCGCATGAGCGTTTCGTAGTTGTCGCTCTCCTCGGGTGGCAGGTCCAGCACAAGCAAACCATCCACGCCGGCCCTGGCCGCGTCCGCGATGAACCGCTCCATGCCGACTTTATGAATCAGGTTGAAGTAGATGTAGAGCACGATGGGAATCTGGGACTGCTGGCGCACGGCCACCACAGTTTCGAGAACTTTGGGTGGAGTTGTTCCCGACTCAAGACCGCGCTGCGCCGCAAGCTGATTCACCAGACCGTCCGCCAGCGGATCGCTGAACGGAACGCCGAGTTCCAAAATATCCACGCCCGCCTTGTCGAAAGCCAGACCGAGTTGGCGCGTGGCCTCCAGATTCGGATCACCCGCGCCGATATAGACGATGAAAGCTTTTTTGCCCTCGCGCTTCAGTTTGGCGAAGCATTCCTCAATGCGATTCATGTGGCTGGATTGTTCCGTTGCCGGTTGCAGGTTGCAAGTTTGGAGTTCCGTATTTGCTCGGACACTGCTGGAGACAACAAACCACGCCCAAACTTCGGCCAGCCCCGTAGGGGCGCAATATTTATAGAAAGCTAATCCGATAAGGCCGTAAGCCCCGTAGGGGCGGCATCGGTCTCTCGGGTGCAATATTTCATTATGGTTGCGGTCTTGGTGAATGGAATTCTCGCGAGACGCCGGCCGTGATCATATGTCGCCCCTACGGGGCTTGCGTCATGTTTGGAAACGGTTTCTATAGAGATGCCGCTCCTGACGGAGCTAGGACTCATAACCGCTGAAAAACCAGCCTCGACAACCTCTTATATCCAGAATAGGGTCGCCTCATGAATAAGGATAGTCGGGACGAACCCGCTGTCCATTATCGGTTGACCGCATCAAACGCCATGAAACCAAACTTCGCATTCCTATTGATTGTGGTTCTATTTGTCGTGGGCTGTGACACAATGAACTGGCAGCAGTATCGGATTGCAGGAGTGGCTGCTGGTTCACCAGATGCCGCAAAGCTGAGATCTGCGTTGCAGACTGTAGCTGATAAGGCCGGTCTGAAGGACCGCACAGCAGAATCGCGTGTGCCGGAGACTTTGTTTTTTTATACGCAGCCAGAAGTTAGAAATTTTCGTGTTGATCTTGGCGCGCGATTCTACCGCGACGATGTTTTGATAGACCTCGTGGGTGGTTTCGGACCGACGCCGCCAGCATACAAGCAGGCCAAGCGTTTGTTGATGCCAACTCTCTCCGCGGAGTTTGGCTCACGCCTTTCTAACCCGCAGCCGTTCGTCCAGATACCATGAACATGATGCCTAACTTGAGCATAGCTGGAGGTCATTTCGCAGCAGTATTCGCCATCCAAACCAGCCGCAATCCTTCGAGCGTTAGGTTTGGCTCGACGGCGGAAATCTCCGGCAGCTTCGACGCAATCAACTTCGCGTAACCGCCCGTGGCCACAACGGGCAGTCGGCGTGTTTTCAATTCGCGCTTCAACTCCATTATCAACTCCCGGATCAACCCGCGATAACCGTGCACCGCCCCGATCAACATGGCTTGTTCGGTGTTCTTGCCAATGACCGCCTGCACTTCGCGAATTTTGATTTTCGGCAGCAAGGCGCTCTTCTCGTGCAGATAGTCGGTCATGGCCGTCAAACCCGGCGCGATGATGCCACCGACGTAATTCCCCGCGCGGTCCACCACGTCGAACGTCACCGCCGTGCCAAAATCAACGACCACTGCCGGCGCGCCGTAGTGATGTTTGATCGCGACGGCATTAGCCAAGCGGTCCGGGCCGATGGTTTCCGGCTGCGGATAATCAATGCCCACACCGCGCAACGTTTTCGGGGTCAGTTCGAGAGGGGACAAATTCCAAACCCGCTTTGCTGCCTTGTGAACAAGCGGCGTGGCGCGCGGCACGACGCTGCAAAGGGCGGCACCAGTCAGCGTAGCCGCCGACGTGAGGAGGCGGGCTTTCAACAATGCCCGTGGTTTCCGCCTCGTTATCTCGGCGGCTACGAGGCTCAATCCCGCCTCGACAAAGCGCCGCACTAATTTCGGTGCAGAACCATCGAACCACGCCGACGTGGCGATGTCCGTTTGTCTCACCACACGCTGGTGATTGGCCAACCCGACGTGCGTGTTTGTGTTCCCAATATCGAAAAGCAAAATCATTGGGCAATTCAAAATGACAAATTAAAAATGCAAAATGCCGAAGCTCCGCCGTAGGGCGGCTTTTTAATTTTTAATTTTGCATTTTTCATTTCTCCAACGACACATCGCCGCCGATGATTGTTTCCAGATGGCCGTGCTGTGTGCGCAACAGCAAAGCGCCATCCACATCCAGCGATTCGGCCCGTCCCTGGATTTGCCGGTCGCCCAACCGGATGACCACATTATGACCGAGGGTTGCGCACTGCGACTCCCACTCGTCGGCCACGGTGGTAAACTGACCGGCACAAATGCGCGCGTAATCACGATCCAACTCCCGCAATATGTCCACTGCCAACTCCGCCCGGTCCAGACCTTGGCCCGTTTCGATCTTCAACGAAGTGGCCAGCTTGCGCAGTTCGTGCGGAAATTCTCCCGCGCTCAGGTTCACATCCACACCGATTCCGAGGATGACATATTTCACCTTGTCCAACTCGGCGCTCAGTTCCGTGAGGATGCCGGCGACCTTCTTGCCCCGGATCAAGATGTCGTTCGGCCATTTGATTTCAGGTGTGACGCCGGTGTGCAGGCGAATTGCGCGGGACAACGCCGTTGCTGCGGCAATCGTCAGTTGCGTCGCTGCCGTGGGGCGCATCGCCGGGCGCAGCAGCAAAGAAAACCAAAGCCCTTTGCGAGGTGGCGACATCCACTTGCGACCAAGTCGTCCCCGGCCCTTGGTTTGCGATTCGGCAAAAACCACGACGCCTTCCTTGACACTGTCCCGCGCGAGTTTTTCGATGACGTCGTTGGTTGAAGTAGTTTCCTGAAACACGCGAATGTCGCGACCGATGACCTTGGTTTTGCCGAGGCGGGAAAGCAAATCGTCGGCATGCAACTGATCCGGCGCGTTGACGAGCCGGTAGCCACGATGGGGACTGGCCTCAATGTCGTAGCCAAAAGAGCGCAATTCCTCAATCCGCGCCCAGATGGCCGCGCGGCTGATGCCCAGCGTTTGCGCCAAGTCCCCGCCCGAGACTCCGTCGTCCCGCGCGGCCCGCCGCGCCGATAAAATTTGTGCATCAGTCGTCATGTGTTGGTTGGAGTTCAAGCTTCAGCTTGTTCCGAAAATCTCAATCCTACCCCCGAGCAAGCTAAAGCTTGAACTCCAACGCTAAGTTTCAAAATCCAGGGCGATGTCCACCGCGCGAGCCGAATGGGTGATCGCGCCGACGGAGATGTAATCCACGCCCGTCTCCGCGATGGCGCGGACATTGGCTAGGCTCACACCGCCGCTGGCTTCCGTTTTCGCGCGGCCCTTCGCCTTTTGAACGGACAAACGCAACTGGATCAGATTCATGTTGTCGAGCAGAATGATGTCGGCGCCGGCTTCCACCGCTTGTTTCACCTGGTCCACAGTGTCAGCCTCCACTTCGATTTTTAGTGCCGGATATCCGGCGCGGGCGCGCTCCACGGCTGCGGCAATTGGATTCGGTGATTCGTTCTTCAACGCGGCCAGATGGTTGTCCTTGATCAAAACCATGTCGAACAAACCGAGACGATGATTATGCCCCCCGCCACATGTCACGGCATATTTCTCCAAACGACGCCAGCCGGGCGTGGTTTTGCGCGTGTCGAGAATTTGCGCGCGCGTCCCTCTCACCGCTTCGACAAACTGCGCCGTCAATGAAGCGATACCGGAGAGCCGCTGAACGAAATTCAACGCGACCCGCTCCGCGCTGAGAATCGTGCGGGCAGGTCCTTCCACGGTCAGCAACTGCTGGCCTTCCTTCACTGACTGGCCATCCTTGGCGACGCGCGCAATTTTTATGTCGGGTGAAAGCTCGCGAAACGCCGCCTCCGCCAGATCCAGACCGGCAACGACCAACGATTCGCGCGCCACCATGAACGCTTTGGCAACCGCGCGCTCCGGCACCGTCGCCAGCGTGGTAACATCGCCGCTGCCCACATCTTCCGTCAGTGCGGACTGCACATGGCGGCGAATCTCGTCAGCGGAAAGCGGTTCCATGCCGCCAGCGTGATGAGAAACAGGAAAAAGGTAAATTCGAAAAGGCTGGCCACCATCGCAAACAAACGACTTTTACCCGTCACTGCTTCGTGCCAAAGTTCCATCATGTTCAAACGATCTGCGCGATGGAACGCATTATTGGTTTGCCTTGCGCTGGCAGGATTCGGCATTTCCCAAACCTCGTTGACGCTGCTGGCCCAGACCAAACCGGCGGAATCAAAATGGGAAGCCGACATACAGGCGTTCGAAGCGTCGGACAGAACCAATCCCCCGCCGAAAGGCGCGATTCTTTTTGTCGGCAGTTCCAGCATCCGGCTGTGGAAAACCCTGGCGCAGGATTTTACCGGGCACCGAGTAATCAACCGGGGTTTCGGTGGGTCTCAACTGGCTGATTCTGTCACCTTCGCCGAACGCATCGTGATTCCCTATCGACCGAAGGTGGTTTTGTTGTATGCCGGCGACAACGACATCGCCGCCGGCAAACCGCCGGAACACGTTCTAGCCGACTTCAAATCCTTCGTGCAAAAAGTCCAAGCGACGCTTCCCGCAACTCGAATCGCCTACATCTCGATCAAGCCCAGCCTCGCCCGCTGGCGACTGGTTGAAAAGATGAAGGCAGCGAATCAGTTGATCGAAGCGTATTCGCGGAAGAACGAGAAATTGATGTTCATCGACGTTTTCGCACCCATGCTGGGGTCAGACGGTGAACCGCGAAAGGAACTGTTCGCTTCCGATGGTCTTCACCTCAACACAGAAGGCTACAAACTTTGGACTTCAGTGATCAAACCGTATCTGAACAAGCAACCCTCACCAAGCGAGACGACCTCGCCAAAATCGGCGGCGCAATCACTCCGTTAGCAACACAGTGCGATGGAAAGTTACTGGACCATTTTTTGGAAACTCATTCAGACGCCGTTTCAGCACGTCGAGTTGATTTGGGGCATTGTGCCGCTGTATTTCGGCTGGTTGCTTAACGAGTTGACCTCAAACAAAGCCTCGTTCCGCACCGCGATTCAAACCGGTTTCAGTTTCCTCTGGGCCGGTGCGCACTGGTCATACCAATATCTTTCCAAACGCCCCACGAGCGCGCCGCCGTTCAACATTGACACGCTGTTTGCCGTGAACGTCATGGTCACGATTTTGGTTTTGGTGACCGGAATCGTGGCTCTGATTAGTGGGTTGCGCCATAAGTATCCGCGCGGTTGTTCGTTCCTCGGCCATTCCCGCTTCAGCAATTATTTCATGATTGCCATCTTTCCCATCCAGTCCGGCTATCTCAAATGGTCTTGGGACGTGGTCGCCACAATCGTGATCTTTGCCCTTCCGCTCTGGGTGTTGCTGCATTTCGGATTGATGCCGCTGCGAAGGAAATAAGCGAAGGTGAATCTCAACTGTGTTGACAGCGGGGACAGTAAAACGTGCTGCGCGCGGCTTGCACAAAACGCTTGATTGCAGCGCCACATTTTGAACACGGCTTCCCCTCGCGATCATAAACCAACAATCGCTCCTCGTAATAATCAGGCGACTCCGCCGCCCGTCCATAGTAAAAAAGTCCATCGCGCTGGCCGGTCCCCGCCCAATCCAACGGCACCGTGCTTCCCAACTCGATGGCCTCCGACAACACACCGCGAATGGCCTGCCACAAACGCTCGACTTGTTTTCGCGTCAGTCGGCGCGCCGCCAATCTCGGAGAAATGCCCGCGCGGAACAATGCTTCGCTGGCGTAAATGTTCCCCACGCCGACGACGAGCGATTGGTCAAGCAATTTCACCTTGATCGCCTGCGCAGACCGTTTCAGTGCCGACGCAAAATCCGCCACACGAAAATCAGTCGTAAGCGGTTCCGGTCCGAGCACCGCGAGCGGGCTGGTGTCGAGTGTCAATCGTCCGAAATAGCGGGTGTCCTCATAAATCAAATTCATTTTGCCCAAGTTGATGATCACGGCAGTGTGGCGTGGCAATGCGCCGTTTCGTTCCTGCAAATAAATTCGCCCGGTCATTCCGAGATGACCCAGTAACACCAAGGGTTCGCGTTGACCGGCGCGGCGCAAATCGAACAGCAGATATTTGCCGCGTCGTGACACGCCGATAAATCGTGCGCCAAGCAAAGCCCGCGAAAGTTGGCGAGGCGTGGTGGGCGAAAGCACTTTGGTCCGGCACACCTCGACCCGGCGCACGCGCTTGCCTTTCAGCAGCGGCGAGAGGTGGCAAACCAGGACTTCAACTTCGGGCAGTTCAGGCATGGAGAATCACGCTTGACCGCGCAGCAGCGCGAGCACTTCCTCGTCGGTGGTCTGTGAAAAAAACTCGTAATAGCGGCCAACCGCGTCGAACCACGGATCGGTCAGTAGCGCGACCACCTTGTCGGCGACGCCGGACAATCGCTCAACCCCATTGGTCGAAGCCACCGGAACGGCGACGATGACGCTCGCTGCGTTCTGTTTCTTGGCGGACAACACGGCGGCCTCGGTTGTCGCGCCGGTCGCCAGGCCATCATCCACAATCAGGACGTTCTTATCACGAAGATTGGGAGCCCCGGTTTGATGAAACTCGGATTGGTAATGCCGCAACCGTTCGGTTTCCTCGGCAATGACTTCGTCCAGTTCGGCGCGGTCAACGCCGCTGCTTCTCATCGCGTCCGTGTCCAGCACCACTACGCCGTTATCGGCGATCGCGCCCACAGCAAATTCGCGATGACGTGGATGCCCGATCTTGCGGACTACTAGCACGGCCAACGGTAGGTGGAGAGTTCGTGCCACTTCCGCCGCCACAACGACGCCGCCGCGCGGCAATCCCAAGACCAGATCGATCTCAACTCCGGCGTCGGCGAGATGTCGCCCCAGTTTTTGCCCCGCTTCTTCGCGCGATGCAAAGGTCATGGCGGATAGATAATCACAGTTTCAATTGAAGCCGAGGGGCACAACACTCTTTGGTTTAATTACCCAAAAGGTCGAATTGCCGTTTACACAAACACCCAGGTACCAAATTACCCAACCACCCAAACCCGTGTTGGGTATTTGAATCTTGGGTGATTGGGTATTTCAATCCCTTCACCCCGTCACCAGTGTGCCGACTTTTTCTCCCAACACGACGCGCTTGAGATTGTGCGGGCGGAACAAATCAAACACGATGATCGGCATCTTGTTGTCCATGCAAAGCGAGAACGCGGTGGAATCCATAACCTTGAGTTGTTTCTGGAGGGCCTCGAGATAACTGATTTGCGCAAAGCGTTTGGCCTTGGGATTTTTCTTTGGGTCGCTGTCGTAGATGCCGTCCACCTTGGTGGCCTTGAGAATGACTTCCGCGCCGATTTCGTTGGCGCGCAACGCCGCTGCCGTGTCAGTCGAGAAATAGGGATTCCCCGTGCCGCCGCCAAAAATCACCACGCGCCCTTTTTCCAGATGCCGCACCGCACGCCGGCGGATGAACGCTTCGGCCACCTGAGACATGGTGATGGCGCTCTGCACACGCGTGGCCACGCCGAGTTTCTCCAGCGCGTCCTGCAGCGCGAGCGAGTTGATCACGGTGGCCAGCATGCCCATGTAATCGCCCGTGGCGCGTTCGATGCCGCGCTCGCTGCCGGCCAGGCCACGAAAAATATTCCCGCCGCCGATGACTACAACCACCTGGACGCCCAACTCTCGCACTTCGCTGATTTGTTGCGCCATGCTGTGAACCGCTTCGGGACAAATGCCCACGCCCGATTCGCCGCCGAGGGCTTCACCACTGAGCTTGAGCAGAATACGACGATAGCGGGGTTGTCCGGATTTTTTCATCGGGCAAGAGTTGTGGGTCGCAACATGGTGATGCCTTTGTAACAATCGCCAAGGAGAACGTCAAATCAAAGCCCCAGCCTTGTCAATGCAGCCAACCGCACGCGGCGGATCACGAAAGAAAGTCTGGGTGGTCTGTCTTGCTGTGCTCGCCAGTTGATTCCACTTCATTCCGCCAGCGCCAACCTAAAGGTTGAACTCCAACGGAACCGACCTCGCGCAACGTTGGAGTTCACGCTTTAGCGTGTCCGATGCGTGAAAGGGAATCCGGTGGATAGCATTATTTCTCTATTTGGCGGCCGCAGAAAAGACATGGTCCTTCTCGATGCCATACCGTTGCAGGACACGCCGGGTGGCTGTCTCCAGTTCTTGCGCATCAAGCACGAGTCGTTGCCACGTTTCACCTTTTTGGAATTCGAAGATGTGAAAGCCGTCGGCGGAATTTCGCAGCGCCTTTTCCAGATCAGGCAAACGGCTGATGCGTTGTCCGTTGACTCGCTCAACAACCAGGCTGCGCACGTCCTGGTAGCCCAGATTGTAAGCGTCGGGCAGCACCTGGGACAACACCACGACCGCGGGTCGTTCCGGCGTTTGGTTTTCGTAGCGGAAGTACGCGAGGCGAAACGGGGCGCGTCGTTTCCAGTCTTGCCCCCAACTGCGCAGATAATTCCTGGACAACGGTTGAAAAACCAACCCACCGGCGATCAAGTATTCCGGCTCCTGGTCGAACTGCGCTTCCGGAACCAGCCGGGCGGCATCTTCGGCCTTGGGCAGCCGATACAACACTTCCTGGTTGTGGCCATCGCGCCAGATTTTCAACTTCACCTGATCGCCCGCCCATTTGTTTCGAGTCGAGATATTTTCCAGCATGAGATGCCCGTAATGGGGATCCACATAATCGCCCTGGATGTCGATATCAAAGCCATCGATCCGCAACAAGACGTCGCGCCGTTTCAACGCCGGCTCGCTTCCCGGAGTGGTTGGTGAATCGATGGTCAGCACGCCGCGACGGTCACCTCCGAGCTTCAGAAAGTCGAGGGTTTGAGGGTTTTCCGCAGGTTGCCAGGTAAAGTCAAAGTAACCCAATCCGTGATAGGCGCCGTTGCGCCGGGCTTCCAGGACAGAGCGAATAAACGGGGAAGGCAGTGCTTTGGGAGAATTTTCCGCGTGCGCGATGACCAGGCCGATGACCTTCGCACCCATGACGACCGGCTCGGACCAGCCGACGCGATCAATCTCGGAACTCAACTCGAGTTGGACCCGCGCGGCGTCGCTCCGCTCGCCGCTGCCAACGGTAAAGCGGTTAAACTCCGCCTTGCGGGATTCAAGATTGCCCGCGCGCCAGCGAAAAATCCGGATGTCGCCGTCTTTGGTGATCGAGTCAGCCAGTTTGACCGGCTTTAATCCGTTCCAAAAAATTTCGTCTGAAGTGGTAATAATCGCCAGATTCGCGGGGTAATCGATCCATTTAACTTCAGCGTTCCACCATTGACCGCGCCCGCCTTTTTGCAACCGGATGAGCGTGTGATTTTCCAGTTCGTCCGCCGTGGTCAAAATCTCGCGCGGACCGATCACGATGCCGGCTTTGACGACAGTCTGCACCTGCTTCGACCAAGGCAGGAAGAAATCATATTGTTTGCGCGTCGCGTCGAGACTGACAATGGATCGCTCCCAATCGCGCGTGTCCGAACGTGCAGCAGCGCGGCCAGAATCGCAAACCGGCGCCGACAGAATGATTGGCAATGCCAAAAGCAGGGTTCTTATTTTCATAAACGCCGGTCCTTGGGAACGCCATAGTTCTTCAAGATGTCCGCGTTGGCCGCATTGGCTTCCGCCCGGTCGAGCGTCTCGAAGGCGTGATTGGGCAGAAACTCGATCACATGGTGTGTGTTTGTCGCCGACTCGAAGGCGCGCACCACGTCTTCTAGTTTTTCGACCCGGATGCCGTTGATCGTATCGACCAACGCGCGCGCAGCAGTTTTCACGTTGGCATTGACCGGGTGGGCCAATGTCGAAACCAGGACGATGGGTTCTGGACGTGCCGTTTCCGGCGATTCATAACGTCGGTAAAGTAATTCGTAAACCATCTCTGCATTGGCGGAGTCACGCCAGTTCCGACCGAACGTTTTCAAGTAATCCAAGCTCGCCGGGGTGAACACCAAACCGGCATAAACAAAATAGCGCGGCAACACGTCATATTGATTGCCCAGCAGCCGGTCGGCGCCATAAACCGACGCCGCAACGGGAAGCTCGACTTCTTTTCCTTGCCGCCAGATTTTTACCGGCAGACTTTCACCCTGCTGGACAGTTTGAAACGCCGCCGCCACGGCGACCCGATTGCCATCATACATCACCGTCCCATCGCTGCCGACGGAGTAGGGGCCGACCTGTAGCAGTACATCGTCCCGCCGGAATAATTTTTCGCCGGTGGAATTCGGCAAAGTACTGTCGATGCACGCGCCAACGTTGTCGTCCGGCAATTTCAAGTAACGCCGGTAGGCAGGATTTTGCAGCGGCATGAGCCGGATGCCCACCGTGGCGAATCCGTGATAGCTCCCATCTTCAATGTCTTTCAAAAAATGTTTGATCACGGGAGGCGGAATGAAAAAGCCTGTGTTTTCGAGACCGGGCATGCCCTGAAACGCCACACCCACCACCAGATCGTCCTGCAAGACCGGCCCGCCGCTGTTGCCGGGATTGATCGCGGCATCCGTCTGCACCGCCAGGAACGACCGGTTGCCGGGATGCGCGTAAGCCTGCACCTCGATGCGCGACACCACCCCGCGAGTGTAAGAAATCTGTTCGCCACCTGCAGGATAGCCGCAAGTCACAACCGCGGACCTGACCTTGGGCAGTTCACCGAAACTGAGCGCCTCCAGACCATCGAAGAAGTGTTCGTCCTCAACTTCGAGCAGCGCGAGGTCGCAATCGTGCGCCACAAAAAGAACTTTGGCCACATAAGGACGCGGGTCCTGAAAGCGGCGCACCAAAATCTGGCGCGCCCAACTCACGACATGGGCGTTGGTCATGATCCGTTTGCCCTGGATGACAAAGCCCGTTCCACTGCTGCGCCGGACTGCATCAAACCGCCACGGGGCGTCCCAAATCGGCTGCTGACTGAACGTCATGATCTGGACGACCGAGCGTTGCGGTTCCGCGCCGAACGCGGCAACCACGAAAGTGGTCAACAGAAAGAGAAAGCAGAATTTTCTCGGCACGCGGCGAAAATGCTGAGTGCGGCTCAAACGGTCAAGCCTTAAGGTGATGACCTGCCCGTGGCCAACACCTCTGAGACGCGCGAATACCGATTGTAGCTTTGGACAAAGGCTCGCCCAAAGCCAATGGGAGTCCAGTTCAAAAAGTCACCGTCGGCGCATAATGCGACGGATCAAGCAAATTCACAGGCGGCCATCGGAAGCGGAGGCCGCCGTTTTTTCTTGCTGGCCAACCTAGACAATCCGGCGGCAAGATCATGGCCTATGACGAGCCCGTCCCAGAAATATTCCGTCAACCAGTACCACATCGAAGTGATCCTCGCGTGGATTCAGTCGCGTGAGATCGCCATTCCCGAAATTCAACGCCCGTTTGTGTGGGACGCCAGCGCCGTTCGCGACTTGATGGATTCGCTCTACCAAGGCTTTCCTATCGGCTACCTGATTGCGTGGAAGAACCCGAATATCCGTTTGAAGGATGGCACTGTGTCTGAAGGGAAGAAGGTGCTGATTGACGGACAACAGCGCGTGACGGCCCTCACCGCCGCGATACTCGGCCAACGCGTCGTGGATAAGGAGTACCGCCGCGTGCGAATCAACATTGCTTTCAATCCCTTAAAGAAACAGTTCGAAGTGCAAAACCCGGCCATCCTGAAGGATTCCAGTTGGATACCAGACATCGCAGAACTGTTCCGCACGGAGTTGGACATCTTCAAACTCGTCGGCGACTACTGCGCCAAGAATGCTGGCATTTCGCAGCAGGAAGTTTTTAACCGTGTTCAGCGCCTCCAGCAGGTTAAGGGCAAGCAGATTGGTTTGATCGAACTGGACGCCGACCTCGACATCGAAACCGTCACGGAGATTTTCGTCCGAATCAATTCCAAGGGCGTGATGTTGAGCCAGGCCGATTTCGCCATGTCGAAGATCGCGGCCAACGAGGAATATCAGGGCTCGCATCTGCGAAAGTGCATTGATTACTTTTGCCACCTTGCAATAGCCCCGGAGTTCTACGACCAGATTCGTGACTGCGATCCAGAGTTTGCCGCCACGCCCGATTTTCAGCGCATGGCCTGGCTGCGGCACGAGAACGATGACCTTTACGATCCAGGGTACTCGGACGTTTTGCGCGTGGCCTTCACGTCAGAATTCCAGCGCGGCAAGCTTTCTGACTTGGTCAGTCTGCTCTCAGGCCGTAACTTTGAGACGAAGACCTTTGAAGAACCGATTGCCGAGCAATCATTCGCGCGGTTGCGGCAAGGAGTTGAAAACTTCAGCAATGAAACAAACTTCAAGCGGTTCATCATGATCCTGCGCGCGGCGGGATTCGTGGACTCGAGTTTGATCCGCTCGCAAAACGCCGTGAACTTCGCTTACATTCTGTTCCTTAAGCTCCGGGCAGCCGACGTGCCTCCACAAATGATCGAAAGCGCTGTGCCCCGGTGGTTCGTCATGAGCATCCTCACTGGGCGATACAGTGGCTCACCGGAATCTTCATTCGATTTCGATATCAAGCAGGTCGCCACGCGAAACATTGATGACGTGCTGCGCGATCACGAGGCAGCAGAGCTTTCGGAAGCCTTTTGGTCGGCGTCGCTTGTCCAGGCGTTGCAAACTTCGGTCGCCAGCAATCCCAATTTTCTCGTTTTCCTGGCCGCGCAGATTCGATCAGGCGACAAGGGCTTCTTGTCCAAGGAAATCTCCGTTCACGATCTCGTGACGCACAAAGGCGACATCCACCACATTTTCCCCAAGGACTACCTCAAGAAAAATGGTCTTGGCAAAGCCGACTACAACCAGATCGCCAACTACGCCTACATGCAATCAGAGATCAACATCCGCCTCGGCAACCGCGCGCCGAAGGAATACTTCGAGGGGCTGCGTGAACAATGCGCGGGTGGCGATTTGAAATTCGGAAGCATCAACTCAACGGAAGTTTTGACCTCCAATCTCCGCATGAACGCCGTTCCTGAATCTATCGTTAATTACGAACTCAACGAATACGAAACTTTCCTGAGCGAACGGCGCCGCCTGATGGCGGCGAAGATGCGGGAATACTATTTCAGCCTTTGAAAGACGCATCAAGGACTCTACGGTCACAATACGAGACGAAGTGGAACTCGCCTCAAACGAAAGGTGAAGTATGGCAGAAAAAGTTACATGTATTGTCAAAGGAGAGGCACATCTCCATTCGGATTGTCGCTGTATCACTGAAATCCAGACAGATGGATGGAGGAAATACACGAGATTGGAAGCATACAACAAAGTGACGGCATCACCCGGTTCAATAATCGTGGAAGGTGCGGGTGAAACAGCGACACTTATCCCAGCCGAACGACTGGGAACAAAATATGTGAAGACTCGTGCGGATGATACGAAAGATGACAATCTGTTGAATGTTAAAGAATGCTGAGATGATTGTCCTAGTCGAGAAAGCCGCCTTCGGAAACGGAGGCCACTTTTTATTCCGGCAAATCCAGTCGCGCGCCAAATTTCAGATGCTCCCAGCCGGGAAAAGTTTGCTGTGGAATTCTGAAAGAACTGAGTAAGTGATTCGGGCAGTCTCCAGAATTTCATTCTTCTCGACGCGCACCTCTTTTCCTTCAGCCTCGCCCGAACGAACTCTTTCGATATACTTTCGATCCACGACACCAAGATTGTGCGTGATTGGATGACGCTTCTGAAATACGCGGTCTAGCTTCCCCTCGTCCGCAGAACCAGCAGCGAACAACGAAATACCGCCACAGAATTCAGGGATAATCGAAGCAGCATTTGAAACCGATTGCAAGCGGCTGCCAATTTTCTTCATTGCCGCATCAATTTCATCACTGCTGTCCCCGTTGGCCTTCCGGTGGCGGCGGATTTCAATTTTGAGAGTCGCCTCAAAAATGGAGACCAAATCTTCGAGCGCATTTTCCAGATCACGGGCCGCCACCCGCGCGCCGAGTTCCTGCTTTCTTCTATCTACGTCACCAATGATCGCCTCGATGACGCGAATCTCACCTCGAATATGGGTCGTGAAAATATCCTTACCGCAGTCGGGACACCAAACTGCAAATCCATACACCGAGTGATCCAGTGTGCAGTGGGGGCACACAAGGTCTCGTTGCAGAATATCTTCATTCGGTCTTCGGACAGTTTGCGGAGGATTGGATTTTATTTCCATATCCACAGAAATAAGTCCGTCCACGAGCCGCTTCTTTCCCGAATGACCGAGGCCAAGCGACTCACGCAACATCCGCTCAACTCCGATTTTTGCTTCGCGCGCTACCAAGTCTTTGGCGTAACGAATCTGCTCCTTCGTGTGAAAATCAGACGGCTCAGCCGCTTTCTGGCAATAAGGGCAGTATGCAACAGTTTGGCCGCCGATTATCCCCGTGCCGAGTGTGACTTTGAAATAGCCGGGAGAACATTCTTGATTCGGGCACTCACGAGCGACTCGCCCGTCTTCATCCTTGGGAATCGAGACGCTCATGGAATACTGGTCTCGGCCAGTTTTCTTGGCCTTCAGAGGCGCTCCTTCTTGAAACATCTCAAACGACATGCACTACCTGATTTTTGAGTTAACCGTCACGGCTGAATAACTCGCATGGAATGGCGTATGGTGGCTTTGCCGCCGCCTAAATCCAGAACGACGTTCCAATAGCCCGAATGAGGAGGAGTCAGACGCGCTGGGAAATGAGTAAAGAAGCCACCGTAGTAATGATGAGAACGTCCTGCTTTGTAGTTTGAGTAATCGGAATCGTCCATGAGAGTGACATTGGCTTGGGTGTCGCAATCAACCTCAACAACTTCGCCGTCTTTTAGGAAGAGTCTTTTTTGTAAGTGGTCAGACATAATTGTGATATTTGTTTGGTGTTTCGTCAGAGGACTAGATGACGCGCCGCAGCGTCGAGCAACGAAATGGTGTCACGCAGCACAGGTTGGCCATTCCAATTGTGTGCGACCAAGAAGCTGCCGGGTGTGATGTTCGTCATTGCGGGTGCCGGTATTGAAAAAGGTTTGCCCTGGCATAAACGGAGAAAGCTGTCCCACGCTGCATCGCTTCGGTGTGCAACGGCGTTGCGAACGCGTTTGAGTAAATCAAGATCGCCTCGGCGCGGGAGCGGTGTCGCGGAGAAGCGGTTGCCTGCGCCAAGAAATTCGTTTGCCCGCGATACGATAACCGCGTAATCCGACCACTCGATGAATCTTTGTGGATGATCTGGATGGTTGAGGAGTTGGTTCGCGAGACGCCAAGGCGCATCCGCTGTGCGAAACTGTTGAATCTCGCAGTGAAGTTTAGATGTAACACTGGTAGCAAGGTCTTCAACGAGCACGTAATGCGTGAATTGTTCCCAGTGAGTCCAGGCGGACAGGAACAGACCCTCGGCAAGCAAGTGCAGATCAGTTTCAGCAAGAAATCCAGCCGGACCTGTGTTTTGAGTGACCGTAGTTAAAACGTTGCCAACATGTGTCAGCGTGTCGAGAAACTCATTACGCAGGTTTTGCTGACTCATAGACGGAATTACCTTTCATTTCTTTCTCTGCACCTTCGCCGCGACTTTCAGGCGCAGCGCGTTGAGCCGGATGAAGCCCGTGGCGTCGTCCTGGCTGTAGGCTTTGGTCGGGGTCGGCTTTCTTCGCCATGCACGGAGTTTAACGTCCCGGCCTGTCGAAAGCAATTGCGCGCAACTAACCCGAAGAGGCAGACGGATTAGCAGACTGACAGATCAATATCGCAGGGATTGGGAAAACGGAAATCTTCCTCGCCGGAGTTAACTGCGTCTGGTAAACATCTTGCACATGAACCGGCTTTTCTTTGGCGACAATCTGGGTTGGCTGCGCGACCCCAAGGAATTTCCCGACGAGAGCGTTGACCTCGTTTATCTCGACCCTCAAAATGCTCAAATACTTTCTTGTTCTTACCACAAGGCGGCGGAAGGATGTCCCTCATGATGGCCAACAATCCATTACCACGGTTAGACGAGCGACCCGACGTTCGGGCCATGCTGCTACCTTTTTGCCGGCTCAAGCCGGGGGCAGTCTGGATAGACCCCATATCGGGTCACACGGTGGGATGTCTGGACGCTTCGAACCCTGACGATATTGCAGCGTTGATGGATGGGCAGAAGGCGGAGTTGGCCATTCAGGACCCGCCCTACAACCTTGTCGCATTCAAGGAAAGGACTGTCGGCGAGTTCATTGCATGGTGCAAGCGGTGGGTGCAGCGTACGCTGGAATCACTGGCTCCGAACGCCTCCCTGTATGTCTGGCTGGGTGCAGACCAAAGGGAGGGCTTCCAACCGTTGCCCGACTTCATGATTATGATGAGGTCCCTACCAGTAGCAACCCGCAGCTTCATCACAATGCGAAACCAGCGCGGCTACGGGACGCAGAAGAATTGGATGGCCGTCCGTCAGGAACTGCTCTACTATACAAAGGGCACCCCGATTTTCAACGTCGAGGCCGAATACACCGACATCCCTAAAATTCTTCGCGGCTACTACAAAGAGGTCAACGGGCAAGTCACTGAGAACATGCAGCGTAGCAAATCGGAGAACATCCGGGCAGGCAACGTGTGGGTCGACATTCAGCAAGTGTTCTACCGGATGGACGAAAACGTCAACGGGTGCTACGCACAAAAGCCCTTGAAGTGCATTGACCGCATCGTTCGAGCATCTTCGGACCCTGGCGGCCTCGTGGTGGACTTCTTCGCCCACTCGGGCACCACACTTCTGTCCTGTGAGATTTTGAAGCGACGCTGCTTCACCATCGACACGGATCCAGTCTTTTGCGAAATCACCATCAGGCGGCTTGAGCATTACCGCAAGACCGGTCGGCTGGGCTGGCAGAACACTCACGCATTCGAGCACGATCTTCCTGTCCAATTTGAGCCGGTTGAACAAGAACCTGTCGGAAAGGAACCAGTGGTGATCGCGCCGACAAAACCAACCACGCTGGAACCTACCCGGCAACGCGGGAGGCGGCCCAAGCCCAAGGCGGAACCAGCAATGCAAGCCAGCTTTTTTTGATTGTGGAAAAGCTCAAACAAGAATTGGACCGGCTTATTGCCACATTGCCAAACGAAAAGAATTTCCGGTCCAAGTTGGAGAGTCTCGTTTCAGTATATCCGTTTAATGAGTATGAGTATGTCATCTCGGCACTACTGGGCGCCGACAAACTGACTTTTAACGACTACGTCGAACTGCGGGACGCCTACATTGCCAGGAACAAGTTTCTTTACATTTTCGAGATCGGTGCGCCACGGGGCTTCGGGGAGTCTTGGGCACAAGGGCATCTGTCTGAACTTGTCCCTGACATGGTGTCGCCCAGCAAGAAGTTGGACCCCAGCTATTCTGGAGAATACGATTTCTTTCTGGACAGCAATATCAAGATTGAGGTTAAGGCTTCCCGCGCGGTGGATTTCGACACCACGGAGCCACTTTACGTCAAAGCCCTGTCCAACGATTCGACAAAGGACTTTGACATGAATTTCCAGCAGGTGAAACCAGGTTGCTGTGACGTGTTCATCTGGCTGGGGGTCTGGCGGGATAGAATTCGCTATTGGGTCTTGGCATCGAAAGAAGTCTCAGGCAACAAATATTACTCGACTGGCCAGCATCGGGGCAATACAGGAGAGGGACAACTGCACATCAGACGAGACAACATGAAAGAATTCGAGAAGTATGAAGCGCGCTCGAATGCTTTACTGCAAGCCATTAGAGACGCGTACAAGCGGCAGCACAGTTGACCGACAAGCGGAGTCTTTGTCACAAATACCGGTCATTGAACCAAGTCACCGGACTCCTGTTGGTTGACCCGTTCTGCGGTTGCGGCACGACAGTTCACGCAGCGCAAAAGACGGGTCGCCAGTGGATCAGCATTGATGTCACGTTTCTCGCCATCAACTTCATCAAACGCCGCCTGTGCGATGCGTTCGGCGAGGAATTGCAATTTGAGGAAAAGGGTCAGCCCACGGATTTCGCCAGCGCGCAACGGCTGGCGGAACTGGACAAGTTCCAATTCCAGCATTGGGCGCTCTCGCTCATTGACGCGCGTCCACTCAAGGAAGGCGACGGCAAGGGCGCGGATCGCGGCGTGGACGGCTTGCTGTATTTCTACGAGTCCAAGGATGAGCGGCGCAAAATCATCGTGCAGGTCAAAGGCGGCGGCGTGAAGCGGAATGACGTGGCGACGTCGCTCGGCGACGTGAACAATCAGAAAGCGGCGGGCGGAATCCTCCTCACGCTGGAAAAGCCCACCAATCCGAGAATGGTTTCAACCTGCTCTACCCTTGAATAAAGATGCCAGTTCCCTACAGCCACAATCAAATTCAGTATCAATGACACCGCCAACATTGCAAACCCCACCACCAGCAATATCTCCTTCACGATTCGAGCTTCGTTCACGCCGGTTAATTTTTCTTTCAACCCGTGCTCCTCGACGAACAATTCGTCGTGCTTCAAGCCCAGCAAGTGGAGCAGGATGGCGTGCCAGTCCGGAACACTGACACGATTCTCGACCGTAGCCAGGCCGAGTCCGTATAGTTCAAACCGCCAAACTTTCACCCACCTGAAATCGGACAAAGCGACGAATGGCGATTTCGTCGTCCAGTTTTTTGGCCACGGACGCGGCATGTTCCTTGACCGTGACTTCGGAATTTCGTTTTACGAAACCCTGATCCAGCAAACAATAACCTTGGTAAAATTTTTCCAGTTTGCCTTCGACAATCTTGGCGATGGCTTGGGGAGGCTTGTTCTTCACCTGTTCCGCCGCGATTTCTTTTTCCTTGGCCAGCAACCCCGGGTCAACCTGGTCGCGTGACACGACAAACGGATGGCCCGCGGCGATTTGCAACGTGATGTCGCGCACCAGTTGTTTGAAATCATCATGCGCCACCGTCGCCTCCTTGCCCCACATTCTCCGCCGCTCAAAAAAGGGTGGAAAGATGCGTGGTCATCGGGGAAAGTCAGGCATGACAGAGACAGTGAGTTCGAAATCACCCGTAACCTCGGTCGAGGAAATACAGCAAGGTTGGCACGAGTTGAAGCTGCGGGTCGGTCAACTGGAAGCCGAGCGCAGTGCGCTCGAACAAGAGAACAAGGCGCTGCGCTTCCTGTTGGAAAGAGTCATCGAGCACCGGCAAAAATCCCACAGCGAACTGGTGCTCCTGCTGTCCGGCATGGTCAGCAAACTGCCCATCAATGACGTCGGGGTGATCGTTTCCAAACTGGTGGAACACAACAAAAACGTCAGCGAAATCTGCGCCACGCTGGCCAAGGGCAAAGCCGACGCCGATTTGCCCCAGCCAGAGATTCTGAAGGCGCTGGACCAGACGAAGCGTGACCTTGTGGCGGCCTTGAAACCGGCGGTTGATGAATTGATCCAGTTGGATACGCCGTTGGAAACCGCCATGTTGCGGTCGCTGGTCGAGAAACCGGAGTTGTTTTTTTCGCCGGCCGTGGTGCGGGCCAATCGTTGTTTCGTCAAAGGGCAGGTGGCGCGGGAGCGGATCGTCAGGGAATTTGGCGAGGAAGCGTTGAGCTTCTTCAATGACATGACCACCGATCCAAAACTGAATCCGCGTCCAAAATCAGAAGAGATAGTTCTGACGTTTAAAAATGATTTCGAAGCGTTGTTTCAACAAAACACCGCCCTGCTGCCGGACAAACGAGCGGGCCTGCTGGCGCTTTACCAGCGCATTCAGCGCAGTAAAGGTGAGCCGGCTCGCGCGCAGAAGAACGCTTTCTACAAACTGTCGTTCCTCCTTGAGTTGCTTCATTATTATGAAAACCAGAATACCGAAACGCCGGAGGGCGTCTTTGCCCAGCGATTACCTGTGCTGATTGAACATCTGGTTGTCCCGGGCGCGCAAGATGACCTGGATGAACAACTGATTCTTCAGGCGGAGGGCTTGCTGGCCTTCGTCACCAGGCCGGAGCATCGTCTGATGATCGCGAACAACGTCGGCAAAACCGGGCGTGCGGGAAAAACGCTGCGGTATGTGCTCAAGCTCCGGCTGGCCAAAAGCCCCGCCACCCAAAATGAAATCATCCCGGAGTTCGTCAAACATCTCCTGCCGTCGCCCCAAAAACCGCCGCCACCACCAACCCTGGCGGCTGTTTTGCGCCTGCTTCACCCCGACACGCAACGGCGCGTGGTGCATGCCCTCATGGATTTTGACAAGCTTCGGCGGGAGGAAGCGGAGGCCTTGGGTCGGGCGCTCGCGAAGGAGTTGGGTCTCACGGGGCTGGAGCAGGAGGCCAAGGCACCGCTCCACGTCACGGCGGAGATGGAGCGGGAGATGGCCTGGGGCCGGATCAAAGCCATGATTACGGGCCGGGATGAACCCGCGGCCATCGCCGCCGCCATTCGCGACCGGTTGCGGAAAAAATACGAATCAGACGAAATCAGGCAGAGTTGGATGACCCTGATCGAAGCGGACGCGATTTCGCTGATCAGAATCTTTTGTCAACTGCCCTATCTTCCCGATGGCAGCACCGATCCGATTGCCCAGGCGATGATGGGAACCTACGTCATGCGGCTCACGCATGAGAAGTATGCGGCCACCTATATCAAAGTCGTGAACAGCCTGAAAAACATGTTCAAGGCCAAATCCGACAGTCCCACCTTGCTCAATTTTATCCGACTGGTGAAATGGGTGGATGCCGAGGCGGCAAAAAAACTGAGCACGGATATCGGGATGGCGGCCCCTGTGAAGTAGCGCAGCTTCACAACGGTCGTGATGTAGTGGGCGCGGACCTCAGCGGACGATCGCGTAGGGACACGCGACGCCAGAGCGATTCCCAGACTAGATTTTGGAATAGGCGGCACCAAGCGACCAATGAAAAGCGCCGATAAATCGGACGCACACCAGACGTGTCGCGAGGTTTAACCGCCATCAGCATTCGCGAAGCGTCTGGAGTGCGTGCGCTTGAGCGCCGCTCACTTATTTTCTCGGAGATGACTTCTGGCAATTGCTGTTACGAGGTTAAGGCCACTGCTACTTCGCCGCCTTCACGTCGTAACACCAAAGGGAGCCGAAGTCGCGGATGTAAAGCCGGCCGTTGGCCACGACCGGATAAGCCCAGGCCTTGGACTGTCCGCGCTCCGGCAGGTTGGGCGGCGTGAAATGTCCCTTCTCGCGATACGCCTCCGGCGACGGTTCAACCAGCATCACGTCTCCGGTCTCGTTGTGGAGATAAAGGCGACCGTCCGCCACCAACCACGAGGCCGGAGTGGCGCGTTCCTCCCATTTGATCTGGCCGGTTTTGAATTCAACGCACAACAACGCCTGAGCCGTCGAGCCGTAAAAGTAGTCGCCGACTTTCACCACGCCCCCGATGCCAATGGGCAGCTTGGGTGAGAAGTACTTTTCTTCGGTTTCGAACACGCCGTCTTTCTTCGCGATTCTGGTCAACGCACCGCCCGCGCGATACGCGCCGCTGTAGATGTCAGCGCCGTCGGCCAGCGGCGTGAGAATGACCGCCGGGCTTTTCCCCGCGGATTTGTCGTAACGCCAGAGGAACTTTCCGGACTTCGCGTTCACAGCGACCAGACCCTTGGCAAGGAACTGGACGATTTGCCGAACGCCACCATCCTCCACGATAATCGCCGAGGCGTATGCGGCTTCATCACCGCCCGGCACGGGACACTTCCAGATCCGCTCGCCCGTTTTCTTCCGCAAAGCCACCAACGTGGCATTGCTGCCGCCCGGCGTGCATACGAGCGCATCGCCGACGATCAACGGCGATTCCGCGTAAGCCCACTCGCCGGGTTTGCCCCCGAAGTCCGTGCGGAGATTTTTTTGCCAGCGCACTTTGCCCGTGCCCGACTCCAGACACGCCAGATCACCATCCGAACCGAGCGCATAGAGAACCTTTCCTGCCACGGTCGGCGTGGAGCGGGCCGCGGGATAATTCGGGTCCTGTTTTGGATTGCCCACCTTGCCGAGGCGTGTCTGCCAGATTCGTTTGCCGTCCTTGACCGCGCGCGCCTGCACGAACTCATTGTCGAGTCCCGCGTTCCCCAACAGATAGAGCCGATCTCCAACCACGGCGGGCGTCGAGTAGCCGCTGCCGGCGTCGGTGATCTGCCACCGCAGCTTCGGGCCGTCCTTTGGCCATTCTTGCAGCAGGCCGGTTTCCTGGGCAATCCCGTTACGCTGTGGCCCGCGCCATTGCGGCCAGTCGCCCGCCCCGACCGACACAACGGTTGCCAACACGAGAACAGCCGGAATTCCAAACGATCGTTTCATAATGACTGGATGTTTGCCGGCGAATTATTGTCCCCCGGCACCGCGCGGCGTCAAAACTTTTCTAAGAGCGCGTACGGAAATACGACGGCGAGGGGGATTCTACCGTTTATGTCCACGCTTTGGCGTGCGTCGGTCGTGCTTGCCGGCTAAAGCCGGGACGCCAAACGGCTTTTCCGTGCATGCTCTGACGCGCTGAGCAACCTCAAAGCGTGTGTTCATTGCAGCGCCGATGGCTTTTCTTATAGGTTGGAATGTAGGTAACGGAAAAGATACGCTGCGCAGCACCGTAGCACTTGCATTTCTCAATCACAGTTTGATGCGCAAGCCCTGAAATCCAATGCAAACCCGCAAATGGTGGCTAACGCTGCTGGTCGTCGCCGGAGTTTTGATAGCGATGGGCTTGCTCATCTTCAAATCACGCCAGCTTCCGCCAAGTCCACCGTTGCCGTCGCCAAATGGCTACGATGATTTTCTGAAGGCCACGCAAGTACTCACCCGCGATAATCAGGAAGCGCTTAAGTTGGTGCGGGTCGGTTTGAGTCGCTATTGTCGCGTGCCAACGATTTACACTGAGTCATACATGACAGTGCACTTGCCCGAACTCTCATCCTTCAAGGTGCTGGCACAAACCCTTGTTGCGGAGGGACAATTGGCCGAGAACGAACACCGGACGAACGACGCCTCGGTAATTTATCTGGATACGATGCGTTTTGGTCAGAAACTTAGCCACGGCGGGTTGATGCTGGATGGGTTGGTGGGCATCGCTTGCGAAAACGTCGGCTTTGTACCTCTGAAACGCTTATCGGCCAGTCTGGACGCCAAACAATGTCGCGAGGTGATTCAAGCTCTGGAAGCTTTGGAGAAAAACCGCGAACCGGCTGACGAAATCATGCAGCAGGAGAAACATTGGGGGAGTCGAACCTTGGGTGTGAAGTATCTTTTTTATTATGTGCAGAACTTGGTGCTGACTCGGACCTTGAACCCTTACAAAGCATCCATGCAAAGATTTGAGCAGAAGATCCAAATCGTGCAAATGCAGAATCGATTATTGATGATTCAGCTTGCCGCTCGCGCCTACGAACTGGAAAAGGGCCACGGCCCCAAGAGTATCGCGGAGTTGGTGTCCGACTATCTCAAAGCCATTCCGAAAGACCCGTTTACCGGAACAAACATGGTTTATCGACCGTGAATCAACTTCCTCAGACTCGCTCATGAAAATTCAGAAACGGATCATTATTCTGGCGGTAATGGCGTTTGTGGCGATCTTGGGTTCGTTGGTAATAGCGGTCAAGCGTTCGCCAAGTCGCGCGCCGTTGCCGTCGCCGAACGGCTACGATGATTTTGTGAAGGCGGGGCTGGCATTGACCGGTGGTGCATCCGGCTACGGCTACATGACTCGTGAGGAACTTCGCGTGGTGGTGACCAAAGATGCTGCTCCGCTTGAACTCGTGCGAATTGGATTAACCAAGGAATGTCGCGTTCCGATTGAGTATTCAGTAAATTATCTCTGGAGCCACGCGCCAGAGCGGGCTGCGATAAGACATCTGGCTTTTACCCTTCTCGCGGATGGCGAACTCGCTGAAATGGAAGGACGAAACAGTGAAGCAGCGCGAGCTTACCTGCAGTGCGTGCAACTCGGTCAGGAAACTAGCCGCGGTGGAGTTTGGACAGACAAACTTGTCGGGATCGCTTGTGAAGCCTTCGGTTCGACTCCGTTACAAAACCTCCTGACGAATCTTACTGCCAGGGAATGTCGTGACGTTATTCAGAGTTTGGAGACCATTGAGAAGCATCGAGAATCATTTGGCGATATAATGGAGCACGAGAGAGACTTTTCTCGGCGCGTATTCCCATTTTATCAACGAGTTGTTGGAAGCATTCTGCGCTTTTTCAACTTTGTTGGGATAAAGCAGGCTGAACAAAAAGCTTTCCAGAAGTTTCAAACTCAAGACCGACGACGACGAGAATTGCTGATTGACGTCGCCTCCCGCGCTTACGAATTGGAAAAAGGCCGACGGCCCAAAAGCATTGCGGAGTTAGTGCCTGACTACCTCAGAGCGATTCCGAAAGACCCGCTCACCGGAACGAACATGATTTACACACCGTGAAGGAGAAATGTTATGGCCAACTACATGATTGCTCAACTGGACGAGATTGAACCGGTGCGGTGTCCTTGCGGCTTCGCCAGCCGCGCCTTTGCAGCGCCGGACAATACCGTGGCCACGATGCACCTCGTGGAGATCCAGCAAGATTCCCGCACCCATTATCACAAGCGGATGACGGAGCTGTATCTGGTGTTGGAAGGTGAAGGGCAGATTGAACTGGACGGCCAGTTGTTTCCGCTCAAACCGATGACCGCCATTTTCATCAAGCCCGGCTGTCGCCATCGCGCCATCGGAAAACTGAAACTCATCAACGTGCCAATCCCCGCCTTCGACGAAGCAGACGAGTGGTTTGATTGAGGCCGGAAACGCCAACCCCTCCCCCGTCCTGACGGACACCCTCTCCCCCATCCGATGGGGAGAGGGGAAGGGGGGAGGGGCCGATGGACTGGTTGTACCGACAATCACTGGCAATTGATATCAGTTCATTCCTCAACCGCGATAAACGCACCGCGCAGTACAAGTCTCAGCGACGATCACTTCCGTCAATAACGGCAGCTTCGGTTTCAATCGCTCCCAAATCCAGACCGCGACATTTTCGCTCGTCGGGTTTTCCAGACCGGGAATTTCGTTCAGGTAGCGATGATCGAGCTGCTCCCAAAGCGGTTTGAACGCCTCGCCGATGTCCGCATAATCCATCAACCAGCCGAGCTTCGGATTGCATTCGCCGGCGACCACAATTTCTGCCTGAAAACTGTGTCCGTGCAACCGCCGGCATTTATGTTTCTTCGGCAGATGCGGCAGCAGGTGGGCCGCTTCAAACTGAAATGTTTTTCGTAATTCCATTTTCATACAAATCAAACGGAGCGTTGGAGTGTTGGAGTATTGGATCGATGGGATAAGCTGTCCTTCATCCATCACTCCATCACTCCATTTCTCCATTACTCCGTTCCGTCTTCACTGTTCCCAATCCGTCCATGTCACCAGGTCGCCGAGTGCGGGACGACCGTCATGGCGCCAGGTCAGCGGCGGATTTTGCATTTGGCCGAGCGGGCAAACCCGTGTCACGCCCCAACGCGCCAGTTGCGTGGCCAGTTCCGGCGCTTTGTCTTCCGGGGCGGCGAGTCCGACCGTGGAAACTTTTCCGTGAACACTGTCGGCGCATTGCAACGCCTCGGTCAAGTTGGCAACACCCTTCACATAAATAAACCGGTTCAAGCAGGACAACTGAAAGCGGGGATCGGCCTCGTAAACCACCGTCCAGGCGGTCGAATCTTTGCTGCACCAATGGCGCGTTTCCGGCGAATGTGCCGCCCGCACTTCGTAGAAGCCACGACGGGACGCAATCATGGCGGCGGTCTCGGTGGCAACGGGGCCGCGTGGTTCGGATTCCTCGCGCCGCGCCAGTTCTCCGGCGAGCAATTCTGCAAAATGTTCGGCGGACACGCTGCCGCCGTGCCCGACGTAAATCACGTGCGGCGAAAGACAGCCCAGTTGATTCCACGCCACGATGTCGCTCGCCGCTTGCGCCACAAGGTTCTTCGTATTGAACCCGGACAAAGCTCCGCTCGCAATGTAACCAAAGCTGACGCGGTGGCCGTAACCCAGCAAACGGACTCTTGGGGGAACGTGACACTGGATCTCGGCCAAAGTTTCGTCACTGCCGGTAACCGTCACGCAGTCCGCTTCATTGAACAGCGCTGCTTCCAATGCGGCGTTTCCGCCACGCCATTCCGCAATTTCCAGGCACGTGCCGAGTTTCGGTTCGGCCTCGTACAATGAATGCGCCAACAAACGCGGCAACAGCGACGTGCCGCTGGCGCACTTCACGAATTGTGCCGAGCGGAGCAACAAACCGAGCACGATGCTCATCAGCGTCGGGCTTGGAATGTTGCCGGCGGCGATATGCACGAGCAGTTCAGGCCCATTCGCCAGCGCAGCGCGTTTGGATTTCTGTTCCTCGGTGTTCGCGCTCAAGTTGTCGAGCCGTTGGGCGTGACCGAGTTCCTGGATCAATAACGCCTGCAGATTCTCGCTTGTCAGTTGCCGGAAAAACGCATCCAGACCGGCGGCCAACACGGGAGCCGAAAATCCCGTGGCGTTTGGCCCTTGCTCCAACGCCATTTTGCGGAATGGATAATCCCCACGCAGCCAGTTTGCTCCCGTCTCGCTCAAGAGTTTGATCAAAGTTTGCGTGGAACGGTGTTGAAGGTAACGCTCACGATTGCGTTTAAGCGTTTGACACGCCTCGGTGATCAGCATCGCGCTCAACGTTGCCTCCGCTGGCAAATCGGCCATGAAATAATTCGGCAGGTTCATGGGGGATCAGGCGCGCGGAGAACGGAGGCGGGCGTCGCTCCGACATCAGGATTGATCTGCTCTTCGCGTTTGCGAATGGCGTGCAGACAGGGCAGTCCCGCCAGCGACAAAACGACGAACAATGCCAGCAGGCCGTAGATGGGAAAGTAGGCGGTCGGTTCAACGGCTCGCGCACCCAATCCCTTCACCCATTTGCCGACCAGCCAGTGCGACAGGTTGCCAATCAACCCTCCCACCGTGATGAAAAAACCGAACACACGCCCGCGCACGGCGTCGGGCACCGATTCCATCAGCGCCGCCTCGATCATGGGATAGCCGGCGAGGAAGAAAAATCCATAAACCAGCAACGCAGGAATGATCCAGTTCCCCGGCACATGGGGAAAGACCGCCATCACGATCGCGGCGATGACCAGCACCAGAAATGTCCAGCGCACGCGTCCGCGATCGCTCAGATGCCCGAACAACGGATTGCTGACCACCGACGCGATGAAGATGCAACTCAGCGCCAGGCCGGTCTCTTTGAGCGTGAAGCCGCGAGCGTTTTGGAGGAACAGCGACCCCAGACTACCCATGCCGGTACCGGCAAAGTCGCGCATGCTGAAGGCGAAACTCATCCCAATGAAGAAGAGCCACAGTGCCGGCGTCGCAAACATTTTCTCCTCCGGCATTTTGGTTTTCTCGACGGCTCTGGGCGCGGGTTGTTCCTCGGCAAACCAGGCAAAGAGTCCGGCGGCGACGATTCCCAACAATCCCAGTTCCAGGATTGGAGCGCGCCAACCGGCGGTGGCCGCGCGCCAGCCGGTGTAGATCGGGCCGATGAAAAAACCGATGCTGGCGCCGACACCGACCAGCCCCAGGGCCTTGCCCGTGCCCGTGGGAAACAAGCGCGCCACCATCGCCGTCGCCGCCGGATGATAAAAACTGCCGCCAAAGCCGGAGAGAATCATGCACGCAACCGCGCACGGATAATTTGGTGAGAACGCGAGTCCGACGAAACCCAGTCCATTGATCGCGAGTCCGTAACCCAGCAGTTTTTTGCGGCTAATGCGATCAGCCAGGATGCCCATCGGATAACTCGGAATGAAATAGCCGGCCATCATCACCGTCACCAGCAGCGTGGCTTGCCCCACGCTTGCCAGTTTGAAGTCCGCCTGGATCAGCAAATACAACGGCAGCAACGCCACGTGGTAAATGTGCGTGAACGCGTGCAGCACCCCCGACAACCAAAGCGTGCGCGTTTTGTGGTTTCGCTCAGGATTCATTTTAACTTGCCATCAACGAACAGCCGCGTGGCTCGGCGGCCTTTGCCCGACCAATGAGTTCAAAACCATCGCCGCGGCGAACTCCCAAATCTTCCGTTTGAACCGCCATGACCGACCAGACATTCGCCAAATCGAAAACCCGAATCAACCCCGTTTCGCCCTCACCGACCTCGTGTCCGGTTTCCGGAGAAATGATCTGCGCGCGCGCCCACGGCGGGAAGCGGAAGCAAGGTTGAGGGTTGAGAGTTGAGGGTTTAGAGTTTGCGTCGCCACCAGCAATTCGATCGTATGCTTGTGAACTCAATTCGCTCATGCCGTATTCACAGACGATGTGGGTTGGCGGAATGCCGAGTCGTTCGGTGATGAGCGCGTGCAGTTCCGCTTTGAGCAATTCACGCGAACGTCCCTTGTATCCGCCCGTTTCCAAAACGCGCGACCCACGCGGCAGAGGAATTTGTTTTTCGCCAAGATGATCCAGCAGATGAACAAAGCCAAAGGCTGTGCCCAAAAAAACCAACGGTTGCTTCGGCGATTCGCGCAAAGCCGCCATTGTTTTCTCTGAGTTTACCGACCATGCGCCATCGCCAGCCACTTGACCTGTGAAAATCGAATCGCGCGTTCCAAATTCGCGCCGAACCGTTTCAAACATGTGCACCAACGATGAATCCGGCGCTTCCGTCGGCGATGGCGTCAACGACAGGATCCGGAATTTGTTCTTGAATTGCTCGTGCGCGGATGACCCTGCTCCCTCTCCTGGGGGAGAGGGCCGGGGTGAGGGCGGTCGTTCACCACCAACTTTCACCCGTCCCACTGACCGCTCGGTCAGCAGGTGTACGGCAAACCACGACAGCAGTGACGCTTCGTAAACCGCCAGTGATTCAGCGTCGTGGAAATGTCGGCTGGGCCGCTGCTCCGTCGTGCCGCTGGAATGAAAAATGGTTGTGCATTCGGCCGGCGGCAGGCTGGTCAATTCCAATTCTTTGAACGCCGAGGTTGGAATCGCGGGAATGTTCGCCCAGTCGGTGATTGTTTCCGGCGACACGCCGCGCGCCTGGCAAAACCGGCGATAGGGAGCGTTGTGTGTGAATTGCAGTGCAAAAAGCGTAAGCGCCATTTGATTGAATTCGTAGTCGCTGCGGAGCGCGGACAGCCTTGTCCGCACGTCAACTCGTGGGCGACATCTGGCGGACAAGGCTGTCCGCGCTCCGGCGTTGTGGATTGGCTCTGACTTGATTCCGCGTTCGGGGGAATGAATGAACTCGCGCCAGCGCGCGGCGAAATCCGACAATGTAGTACAAGTTGTCATGCGGTTTTGATCCATGTGCCGGCTGGTTTTCCGCTACAGCCGTGGAAAGTGTCGAATGTCGAATGCCGAATGTCGAGCGGGAAAAATGAAAGCGAAAACCCACTCTTCTTGACCCAAGCGCAAAACTTTTTTAGTCGAAACGCCGCAAGGCTGGTAAAGTTGCTTTATGACGGCCGAACAAATCATCGGTTTATCGCTCGCGTTGCTGGTGATGTGCGTGGGTATGGCTGGCAGCATTTTGCCTGGCATTCCCAGCACACCGCTCGTTTTGATCACGGCCATCGGTCATCGCCTTTACTTCGGCGCGACTGGACCTGGAAACTGGGTGCTGATGATTCTGGCAGCGATCACCGCGTTTTCGTTGCTGGTCGATTATCTGGCCAGCATGTATGGCGCGAAGAAACTGGGCGCCACCTGGCGCGGCGTCCTCGGCGCGGTGGTAGGCGGGTTGGTTGGGATCTTCTTCAATCTGCCGGGAATTCTGCTCGGTCCGTTCATTGGTGCGGTTGTGTTTGAAATGGCGGCCGGACGAAAATTCAAGGAGGCCGGCCGAGCCGGGTTGGGGGCGACGCTCGGCTTGCTCGGCGGCGCCGTGGTCAAGCTCGGCGGTTGCGTGGCGATGATGGGATTGTTTACCTGGGATGTGATTCAGCGTTGTTTGAATCAAGTTCCGGCCTGAAGGTGACGGGCGACGACTTCCTTCCTGGCAATCTTCGTGAATCGATTCGCTTCAATTCGCCTTTGACTCATTGGCCCGCTTCGCTATCCTCTCGCCCCTGTTTATCTATGGCAAAGCTGACGGTCAATGATCTCAATGTTCGCGGCAAACGTGTCCTGGTGCGCGTCGATTACAACGTGCCGATGGAAGAAAAGGATGGTCAAATGATCATCAATGACGACACGCGCATCCGGGAGACGTTACCCACGTTGGAACTGCTGATCAAGCAAGGCGCCAAAACCATTCTCGTGGCGCATCTCGGTCGTCCCAAAGGACAACGCGAGCCGTCGATGTCGCTCCGTCCAGTTGCCGCTAAACTTGCCGACATGCTGGGCCGACCGGTGGCGTTTGTTGATGATTGCATCGGCGAGAAGGTGGAAAAGACGGTTGGCGTGTTGCAACCCGGTGATGTGTTGCTGCTCGAAAACGTCCGCTTCTACAAAGAGGAAGAGACAAACGATCCTGTTTTCGCCGGGCAACTCGCCAAGGTCGCCGAGGTTTACGTGAATGACGCGTTCGGCGCCGCTCATCGCGCTCATGCTTCCACTGTGGGAGTGGCGCAGGTGGTTGCGCGTCAAGGCGGTCAATGCGCTGCCGGCTTGCTGATGGAGCGTGAACTGAATTTTTTGGGCGAGGAACTGGAAAATCCAGCGCGCCCGTTTGTTGTCATCCTTGGCGGCGCGAAGGTGTCCGACAAAATCAACGTAATTGATCGGCTGTTGGAAAAGGCGGACACGATTCTTATCGGCGGCGCGATGGCTTACACGTTCAAGCTGGCGCAAGGATTCAAAGTCGGGCAGTCGCTTGTCGAACCCGACAAGATTGAAGTGGCCAGGGCCGCTCTGGAAAAAGCGAAAGCCAAAAAGGTGGAGTTCCTGCTCCCCTCCGATAACATCGTGGTCACGCCGATCAAGACAGACAAGTTGAACAAGAAAGGCAAGCCGGTCATCGAATTACAAGACCCACGCACCAACACAGAGCCGAACATTGCCGATGCCGAAGAGGGTGTCGATATTGGCCCTGCCACAATCCAGACCTACGGTAAAATCATCGCTGGAGCCAAAACAATCCTGTGGAACGGCCCGATGGGAATCTTCGAAGACCCGCGTTTTGCGGCGGGAACGTTCGCGGTCGCAAAGGCGGTTGTCGAAGCAACGCAGAAGAACGGGGCCAAGAGCATTATTGGTGGCGGCGACAGCGTGAAAGCCTTGAATCAGGCGGGACTGTCGCATCAGGTCACTTTCACGAGCACGGGCGGCGGCGCCAGTCTGGAGTTTTTGGAAGGCAAAGTGTTGCCCGGCGTGGCGGCGTTGACGGACAAATGAAATTGAAACTATTACCCAAGTACCAAAGTACCCAATTGGGTATTTGGGTGGTTGGGTAATTCTTCCCGTGGACTGAAACATGGACAAAGACCGCAAACTGATTTTCGCCGGCAACTGGAAGATGAACAAGACCGTGGCCGAGGCGCTCGACCTGGTCCATGATTTGTCGCTCGAACTGGCCAACATTCGGGAAGTGGACATCGTGGTTTGTCCGCCGTTCACGGCGCTGTCGGAGGTTTCCAAGGCCATCCTGGATTCCAATTTCCGCCTCGGCGCGCAAAACATGAGCGAGCACAGCTATGGCGCCTACACCGGCGAAATCGCCGCCGGTATGTTGAAAGAGTTTTCCACCCGCTACGTCATCCTCGGCCACTCGGAGCGCCGACAATATCAGAAGGAATCCGATGCTTTGATCGCGCAAAAAGTTCTGGCAGCTCATGCCGCGTCACTCAAGCCCATCGTGTGCGTGGGCGAAACGCTCGCGGAGCGGGAAGGTGGACGGACGAATTCAGTTTTGGAGACGCAGGTAAACGGTTGTCTTTCCGGCCTGAGCAAGGAGCAGATGGAGGAAACCATTATTGCTTACGAACCGGTGTGGGCCATCGGCACGGGCAAAACCGCCACCGCCGGGCAGGCGCAGGAAGCACACGCGTTCATCCGCGGGTTGATTGGGAAACTGTTTGACGAAACAGTTGCCCGCCGCGTTCGCATCCAATATGGTGGCAGTGTGAAACCGTCCAACGCCCGCGAGTTGATGAGCCAGCCCGATGTGGATGGCGCGCTGGTGGGCGGCGCGTCGTTGGAAGCCCGCAGTTTCACGGACATTATTAAAAATTCGATCTAGGCAAAAATATGAGTCTCTTTATAGGTTTTTTGACGGTCGTGTTGGTGCTCGACAGTTTGTTGCTGATCTTGCTGGTGCTGATTCAACTGCCGAAAAAGGAGGCGGGCGCTGGCGTGGCTTTTGGCGGCGGCGCAACCGATGCGCTGTTCGGCGCCGGTTCGGGCAATGCGCTGACGAAAATCACCAAGTATGCCGCCACCATCTTCTTTTCTCTGTCACTGATCATCTCGATTTTATACGCGCGGAATAACCCAAAGGATGATACCGAGCTTCGTAAGAAAATCGCCGCGGCCGCGGCCGCCACGGCGCCCGGTCCAGGCGCAACTTTGCCGCCTCCAGCATCCGCCCCGAGCAACATCTCGTTGACCATTCCAGCCGTCAGCGCCTCAAATCCGCCCGCCGCGACGACGACCAATCCTCCGGCGACGACTCCGCCGGCTACAACGCCGAAATAAACATTTCGGCGACATGAAGCCGATGCCCAGCGTCCGACTTGAAACACAGAGGCCAGAAGGCAGAGGGCAGACGACAGGGATGGGCAGACAAAGGGCTTGCGGAATTTTTTCTGCATTCTGCATTCTCTATTTAGCGTTCCTGCTGACCGGTTGCCTGAAACCCGAACCGTCCGCAGATCTGGTCATCGTCAACGGCAACGAGCCGGAGTCGCTTGACCCCGCGATCATTACGGGACTCTCCGAGATGCGGCTCACGCAGGGTTTGTGGGCGGGACTTACGCGACTCCATCCGAAAACCGTCGCGCCGATTGCCGATCTGGCGGATCGCTGGGAGATTTCCCCAGACAAAAAGGTTTACACTTTTCACATCCGTACAAATGCGCTCTGGTCCACCGGCGAACCGATTACGGCGGAGGACTTCGTTTATTCCTGGATCCGAGCGATCAATCCGGAAACCGCCAGTGATTACGCCGGACAACTTTTCCCCATCAAGAACGCGGAGGAATTCAACGCCGGCAAAATCAAAGACTCGTCGCTCGTCGGCGTGCACGCGCTCGACCCGCGGACGTTGCGGGTGGAATTGAACCAGCCGACGGCGTTCTTTCTCGATCTGTGCGCGTTTCCGACGTTGAACATCGTCCCGCGAAAGACCATCGAGCAATACGGTGATCGTTGGCTGATGGTGCGGCCATTGCCCGCCAGCGGCCCTTACGAATTGGTGACGTGGCGTCTCAATGACAAAATCCGGATGCGCAAAAATCCGCGCTACTGGGACGCGGCCAATGTACGCACCGAGGTTTTTGATTTCCTGCCGATCGGCTCGCCCAACACGGCGCTGAACCTGTACGAGACCGGTGCAGCCGACGTGGTTTGGGACAAGGATTTGATTCCAGTTGAATTGTTGGATGACCTGAAAAACCGGCCGGATTATCACACGTTCACGTACCTCGGCACTTACTTTTTCCGCTTCAACGTGACCCACAAACCGTTTGATGATCCGCGCGTCCGCAAAGTGTTCGCGTTGGTGATCAATAAAAAAAGGCTGGTTGAAAAAATCACCAAGGCCGGTGAGCAGGCCGCCTCTCACTTCGTGCCGCCGGGCGTCGCCAATTATCAGCCGGTGCCGGGACTTGGATTCGATCCTGAAAACGCGCGGCGACTTTTGGCGTCGGCGGGCTTTCCGGGCGGCAAGGGCTTTCCCCGATTGCAATACAAATTCTTTGCCGCGGCGGGCGGCGCCGCCAAACTCCACGCCAAGATTGCCGTGGAATTACAGCAGATGTGGCGCGACGAGTTGGGTGTCGAGATCGAGCTTCAGCAGATCGAGCGCAAGGTATTTTACGCGGTCCAGTCCAAGCTCGATTACGACCTCTCGCAGTCCAGTTGGATCGGCGATTACAACGACGCGAATACATTCCTCGACATGTTCATGACCAACAACGGCAACAACCGCACCGGTTGGGGCAACGCGCGTTACGACGAACTCCTCCGCGCGGCCAATAAGGAAACCGACTTGAAGCTCCGTGAAAAATTATTCCAGGAGGCGGAGTCGTTGTTGATTCGCGACGAACTGCCCATCGTGCCGCTTTATTTTTATGTCGGGTTCAATTACTATGATCCAAACAAGGTGGCGGGGATTTATCCGAACATTCTCGATCAGCATCCCTTGCAGGACATTCGCAAAATCTCCGGCAGCAGCCGACGCAAGGAGGCCCTTGCTGCTTCTGCGGATCGCCAGGAAAGGCATAGCCTCCTCATGCCGGCTGCGACGAGAAACTGACCATGTATTTTCTCAAGCGCCTTGTCGTCCTCGCGCCGTTGTTGCTGGTCATCAGCTTTCTGGCGTTCGTGCTGGTTCGATTGTCGCCGGGCGGGCCGTTTGACCGCGAACGCAAGCCGGCGACGCCCGAAATCGAACGCAACCTCAAAGCGAAATATCATCTTGATGAGCCGGTCTGGAAGCAATACGGCCGCTTCCTCAGCGACCTGCTGCATGGCGACTTCGGTATGTCGCTCAAGTATCGCAATCACACCGTCAACGATATTATCGCGCAAGGTCTGCCCGTCTCGGTCGTCCTGGGAATGTTGGCGTTCGGCTTCGCGATGGGGGTCGGCCTGCCGGTCGGCTTCATCACGGCGGCGAAGCGCGGGCGCTGGGAAGATTACACCGGAAGTGTCCTGGCCGTGCTGATGGTGTGCATTCCGGGTTTTGTGGTGGCGCCACTGCTGATCATGTTCTTCGCGATCAAATGGCGGCTGTTGCCAGTCGCGTTGTGGGGCTCACCGTGGCAGGTCATCCTGCCGACGATTGCGCTCGGCCTGTATTTCTCCGGCAAAATTGCCCGGCTGCTCCGCGAAGGGATGTTGAACACCATGCAGGCGGAATTCATCACCACCGCGCGCGCCAAGGGCCTGAGCGAAAATTCCGTCCTGATCAAACACGTGTTTCGACTCGCGGTGTTGCCCGTGGTTTCTTACGCCGGCCCGTTGCTGGCGGATCTGTTGACCGGCTCGTTCGTGATTGAAAACATTTTTCAACTGCCGGGCATCGGCGTGTTCATCGTCAACGGTTCGTTGAACCGCGATTACACGATGGTGGTCGGCCTGGTGGTGCTTTACGCCGCGCTGCTGGTGGTGCTGAACCTCGCGGTGGACCTGGTCTATACGTTGCTCGATCCGAGGGTGAAGTATGAGTGAAGAACTCAAGAGTCGGGAGCCACGAGTCGAGCGTCCGGGCGCGCGGGCCTGGAGCCGATTCAAGCGCAACCGGCCGGCCGTTCTCAGTGCGTGGATTCTGATCGCCGTAATCGCGTTTGTCTTACTCTGGCCGTTGTTTTCGGTTTACCGACCCGACACGTTGTCCGACGCGCAATTCCAACCGCCGAGCGCTCAACATTGGTTCGGAACGGACGTGCATGGGCGCGACTTGCTGGTGCGAGTCTGTTACGGCGCACATATTTCGTTGCTGGTCGGCATCGTGGGCGCGGGTGTGAGCCTGATCATCGGCGTGTTCTGGGGCGCCATCGCGGGCTACATGGGCGGACGGGTCGATGGGGTGATGATGCGGCTGGTGGATGTGCTTTACTCGCTGCCGTCGATCATCTTTGTGATCGTGTTGATCACGACGCTCGAAGGGCTGTTCAGAGACTGGCTCGCAACGGTCGCGTCACCCGGGTTGGCGAAAGCGACGCGGCTGCTGTTCTTGTTCATCGGGCTGGGTGCGGTATCGTGGCTGACGATGGCGCGAATTGTTCGCGGGCAGGTGTTGTCGCTGCGCGCGCGCGCCTTTGTGGATGCCAGTCGCGTCCTGGGCGCGAGCCATGCGCGGATTTTATTGAAACACATTCTGCCGAATGTCTGGGGCGTGGTGATTGTCTATCTGACGCTGACGGTGCCGGCTATCATATTGTATGAATCGTTTCTGAGTTATCTCGGTCTGGGCATCCAACCGCCGATGGCCAGTTGGGGCTCGCTCATCGCGGAAGGTGCCGATCAAATGAACCCCATTCGGATTTACTGGTGGCTGATTACGTTTCCGGGTGGACTGCTGGTTTTGACTTTGCTGGCGTTGAATTTTTTGGGCGATGGATTGCGCGATGCTTGGGATGTGCGCGGCGGAAGCTGATTTTGATTTCCGCCACCGGCGGGAGAAGTCCCTTTTCGCAGTTCTTCGTTGACGCTCCGGGCTTCACCGTTAACATGCCGACCCTGACTTTTTAGTCGGGAAAAGAAAGAAAATACTTATGGCAATCAAAGTTGGTATCAATGGATTCGGGCGGATTGGCCGGTTGGTGTTTCGCGCGATCGCCGAACAGGGTTTGTTGGGCAAGGAAGTCCAGGTCGTCGCGGTCGGCGATATTGTGCCGGCGGACAACCTCGCTTATTTGCTGAAATACGATTCAACGCAGGGACGGTTCAACGGCACAGTCAGCTCGAAGAAATCATCTCCGGACAAAGCCGAGGACGATGTGCTCGTGGTAAACGGCGCGGACATTCATGTCGTCAGCGCCAAGGACCCATCCGGTTTGCCATGGAAGCAACTGGGTGTCGAAATCGTCATCGAATCAACCGGTCTTTTCACCGACGCCGAGAAAGCCAAGGGCCACCTGACGGCGGGCGCAAAGAAAGTGGTCATCTCCGCTCCGGGCAAGAACGAAGACATCACCATCGTGATGGGGGTGAACCACGAGAAGTATGACCCGGCGAAGCATCACATCATTTCCAACGCGTCCTGCACGACGAACTGTCTCGCGCCGCTGGTGCACGTGTTGTTGAAGGAAGGGTTCGGCATCGAAGAAGGTTTGATGACAACCATTCATTCTTACACGGCCACGCAGAAAACCGTGGACGGGCCGAGCAAGAAAGATTGGAAGGGCGGACGCACAGCCGCGATCAACATCATTCCTTCGACCACTGGCGCGGCGAGGGCGGTGGGACTGGTTTGTCCCGAAGTCAAAGGCAAACTGACTGGCATGGCTTTCCGCGTGCCGACGCCGACGGTGTCATGCGTGGACCTCACCGTCCGGACCGCGAAGGACACGAGTTATGCTGAGATTTCCGCCGCCATGAAGAAGGCCAGCGAAACCTATCTGAAGGGGATTCTGGAATACACTGACGAAGAAGTCGTCAGCACCGATTTCATTCACAGCAAATCCTCCTCGATTTTCGATCAGGGCTCGGGCATCGAGTTGAACAAGCGTTTCTTCAAACTCGTGAGTTGGTACGACAACGAGTGGGGTTACAGCAACCGCGTGGCCGACCTGCTGAAATACATGATCGCGAAAGGGCTTTGAGCCAGCAAGGAATTCGCCAGACAGCGACCCGGAAACAGCTGCCGTTTCTTAATTTGCCCCGGCAGGGTCATTAACGGAAAGGATGGTTCCTTTGGGCAACACGGAAAGATAATCGACGAGGATGTGTTTGGTTTCTTCCAAGGCAACGTCCACCTGCGGCGGTTTGTCCTCGTCGTCTTCGTCCAGATCACTTTCCGAATGCACGAACGTCTGACGCGGTATCAGGGTTCCCGAATTGGTTCTTGCGTTGGGCAGAATAGAGTAGTTATTAGGATTCAAATTATTCTTCCTAGCGATGGCGACGCTGTTGGTCTTGGCGACCGGCGCCGGGAGGCCGGGCAAATCAACCTGCTTCAACGTCAGTTCATAAAGTTTTTCTTTGCTCTCCTTGCGGGCCAGGCGCTCCTTGTCACGCGCCTTCTGGCGGGCTTCGGCTTCCTCCTGTTCCTTGAGCCGTTGTTTTTCATTCAGCGAAACGGTTTTATCGGCCAGCGCTTTCTTGACCTGCTCGATGTCTTCGCGCACATAGGCAAAATCTTTTTCCGCAGCCACGCGTTTGGCGGAGCGTTTTTCCAATTCAGCCAGATACGGCTGAACCCGGTTGACTGGCTCAAATTCAGTGCTGGGGACGGTGTCCCACGGCAACGGGTTTTCCAATGACGTTTCGCCGACTTCCAAGGAATCGTTGACCGAAGGCAGCACGATGTCCGGGATCACGCCTTTCAATTGAGTCGAGGAACCTTTCGGGCGGTAAAATTTCCGGATGGTGACTTTGAGCGCGCCCGGCAGCGAAGCGGAATCGCCAGCGGAGGCGATGAGAGGCGACCGCATGAAAGGGGCGAGTTGTTGCAGCGCCTGCACTGTTCCCTTGCCGTGAGTCGAGGCGTCGCCCACGAGCAGCGCGCGCCCATAATCCTGCAAAGCGCCCGCGACGATCTCGGAAGCGGAAGCGCTGAAGTGGCTGGTGAGCACGATGAGCGGCCCGTCATACAGCACGGAAGGGTCCTTGTCATCGTCCACGATCCGCTCGCCATTGGAGTCGCGCACCTGGACGACCGGGCCTTCCTTGATGAACAGCCCGGTGAGTTTGACGGCTTCTTCGAGCGAGCCGCCGCCATTGCGGCGCAAATCCAGAATGATGCCGCTGACTTTTTCGGTCTCCAACTTTTTGATCAGCCGCGCCACGTCCTCGGTGGTGCTTCGGGGTTCGGTTTTGTCCTGCTTTCCCGCCATGTCGAAGCTGGCGTAGAAAGAAGGCAGATCAATGATTCCCAGGCGCACGCTCGCGCCCTTGCCACTGGGATACTCGATGATTTTCGCTTTGGCCTCCTGATCCTCCAATTTGATTTCATCTCGGAACAAGCTCACCTGCACGCGCTTTGCGGGATCCGTCGCGTCGGCGGGAATGACGGTCAATCGCACCTCGGTGCCTTTCGTCCCGCGAATCATGCCCACCACTTTGGAAAGCGGCATGTCCACCACATCCACTGGAGTTTGATCGCCTTGTCCCACAGCGACGATGCGGTCCTTTTCCTTGAGTTTTTTGCTCTTGGCGGCCGGACCGGGCAGCAACCGCCGGATCGTACAATATCCGTCTTCAGACACCAGTTCAGCGCCAATGCCTACGAGCGCGAGGTTCATGCCGATGGAAAAATTCTCCAACGTCGATTTGCCAAGGTAATCGGAATGGGGATCGTAAACGTGCGCCAGCGAGGTCAGATAGACCTCCAGCACATTGTCGCGGTCCCAATCCTTGAACGTCTTCAAAATGCGCGCGTAACGGCGCGTGAGAATCTCGACGATTTCCTTGGCCATGTCGGTGGCTGGCTTTTCCTTGGCGGATTCGCCCTTCGTTGATTTCGGTTTTTCCTTGTTCAGTTTTTCCTGAAGCATTTCGTAACGCAGCCGGTCGTGCCAGAGTTGGCGGGCTTCGGTGATGTCTTTGGGATAGGGCAACTCATGACGATTGAGGGTGACGCGTTCGTTGCCGTTGAATTCCAGCTTCTCCGTTTTGAGCAGGGCATCCGCATAAGCGACGCGCTGTTCCAGGCGCTGAATGAAGCGGGCGGCGATATGGTAGGCAGGTGAAGTCTCGCCGCGCTTGGTCATATCATCCAGTTTGGTGCGGTACAGTTCAAATTCGGCCAGGTCGGACTGGAGGAAATGA
Source organism: Verrucomicrobiota bacterium (assembly GCA_016200005.1). Lineage (NCBI taxonomy): Bacteria > Pseudomonadati > Verrucomicrobiota > Verrucomicrobiota bacterium. The sequence goes on from JACQFP010000061.1 coordinate 61,087, forward strand.
ATGTGCTGGGGGTCGAGTGAATTGAGGTAGCGGTCCAGGAACTTGCTGGAAACCGCATCATCAAACTTCTGCTGCAAATAGTGGTTGCGCTCCAGAATCTTCGCCGTCAACCGCGCCACCTCGCCCTGGCTCGGTCCCGGTATCAATTGGGTCGCGTCGGTGGTGGTCGCGGTCTTGTTGGTGGCAGTGGCGCGGGCAGCGGGATCAGCCGCGCAGAGCGGCAACGCCAGTTTGAAACAAATTAAAAAAATTAAAATTTTCACAGCAAATATTTTGTCGATACGATTTGACCGCTCAATTTAGCACACCTTCGACCCATTGCCGCCACCGTTGTTCAACCGTGAGGCCAATACCGTCTCTCTATGTCCCTGAGTCCTCATTCTCCATTTTTCAAGACGATTGGCAAAGTGAAAGTGCTGAACGGTTTCCAGCTTGCACCTTGAAGTCTTGAAGAAACTTTCCGAACCGGAAAGGCTTGCCGGCTAGAACCGGCTGTTATTCCTGCCGGCACCGTCGAGTGCGCTGAGCGCCAGCAGATACCACATGTTATGCACCAGCCAGGGTTCGCTGGTGCGGTACGAAGGAGCGCGATTGCCGCCACGGCTCAGGTCGAAGCCGGGACGGTCGGCCATGCCCAGTTCGCGCACGAAACCGTTGGGAATGGTGCCCGGCACGGCGCCGCGCTCGCGACCGGGAATCATGTTGTAACGATGATGATAGCGTGGCGGATTGACGGACCCCAGTCCTTCAAACATGCAAAGGTTGTAAGGATTCTTGCCCAGGATCCAATCGACCTGGTCGGTCGCGAACTGCCACGCGCGTTTGTCGTAAGTGAGTTGATAAATCAAAGCCGCCGCCCACGCGCGCTGCAGCAGTTGGAAGTTGTTGCCGAGGTCGGAGGGAAAGAAGTTGTCCGTCTTACCGACGGTTTGTTTGCTCAATCCAAACGCATTGTCCGCCGTGCTCACGCAGAACGTAACGTAATCCTTGAGCGCGCGTTTGATCCTGGGGACGAGCGGTTCGTTGGGATAATCCAGCGCGTACTGCGCCAGCGCACCGGCAGTCAACTCACCGAATCCTCCGAAGGCGCCCCGCGAAATTCCGTTCGTCGTTTGCGAGGCGAGCAGGCTATCGGCGCTGCGGCGGGCGTAATTCAGAAAAACTTCGTGTTGCGTCACCTGGTGCAGTTGCAAAGCGCTCAACAGCAGATGTGGGCTGCCAACCTGCGTGCCGGCCTTCGTCGCATGGTTCCAAAGCCGCACCGCATGGTCGAGATAGTCGCTCTTGACGCTGCGCTGCTTCAGCAGTTCAGCCAGCCGCGCCCAGCCGCCGATCGCGAGCGGTGAGTTGCCTTCGCCTGGCTGCACCACTGGATCGTCCGCCGTGCCGATGATGTTGTCCGTGTGCGCCTCTGGAATTGACCACTTGGTCCAGTTGCGGCCGGGACCCTGACTCACCGTGTTGCGCAAGGCGCCGCTTTCCGGGATTTGCATTTTGGCCACAAATTGCGCACCCCATTGCGCTTCTTCGAGCGCGTCGGGCATACCGTCGCCATTGCGGTCGAATTTCTTGAAATAATCCGGCGCGTCATCGTAAGCGGAGAGCAGCGCGTACAGCACACCGCCGTCGCCATTCTCATACATCAGTTTGTTGTAATCACCCGCGCTGTGCCAGCCGCCGGTCGCGTCGATGTGCTGGCCGTCCGGCAGCAAGGCGTCATCCAGATGACAGGCTTTGTGCCAGCCGGGCACGGCGAAGCCGCACCGTTGAACGAAGAAGAAATCAACGGCGCTCTTCGCCGTTTTCTCCAACAGTTCGTGGCGACCGACCGGAAACGAGAAGGATTGCCCGTCCGTGTTCCCGATCCGCGCCCGCACACGGTAACTGCCAGTCTGCTGCAACGGAGAAAAATCCGCCCGCCAGAAGTACCAGCCCCAGTCATCCGGCTGCCCACCGTAGATGCGACCGGCGGACGAAATGTCCTGCCGCCAGACGACCGTGCGATCGGGCGTCAATACCTGGACGGCAATGGTCGTCGCGCCCGTGGGAAAAAAGTTGGCCGCCACGACGGCGCTCTTCGGCCCGTCCTGTTCGTAACCCGCCTGGTTGACGAAGACGCGCACCAGCGGCCAGCGGGGGCGCAACCGCACGAGATCGAAATCATCAAACCACACCTTGCCACCGCGCGCCACGGCTACGAGTCGCACCGTCGCTGCGCGCGATGGCGGCAACAGCGGAATGAGCGAAATGCGTTGCCAGTCCTGGCCGTGGATCGGCGCGCTGGCATCCACGCGCACCACTTTCTGCAGGTCATCCAACCAGCAGGCGAGAATTTGTGCGCTGGCCGATGCTTCGCCGCGCGCCCAGCCGGACAACTCCAGCTTTTCGGTCCACGCCGCCAGACCGTAGTTGATGGAGGAAATGGCGTACCAGTCGCCGCTGGGGTTGAGTTGCACGCTGGTGGCATTGGTTTCGCCCCCAGCGAGCCTGCCTTCGTGTTTGATCTCCGCATCGAGGCGATGCGTGCCGGCGCGGCGGCCGGTCAGGAGCTTGTCGTCCTTTTCCTCGTTCCAAAATGAGATGCGACCCCGCGCGTCGCCTTCGGCCAGTTTGTTGCCGATGAAACTGGCCGCCACTGGCGCAAGGGCCGCGTCGTCGAGGTCGGCGCGACCCTGCACCCAAAAACCGACGCGCGCCGAGGTGGCGTTGCCCGCATTCCACTCCACAGCAGCGTAGCGCCAGTCAGCCGCGTGATGGACCGCCGGCGTTGCTTCGACACGGATGACTTTTCCGGCAGCGTCCAGCAACTCGACGTTCAGGCGAGCCTGGCCATCACGGCAGCGCAGCCAGCCGTCCAGGCGGTAATCCGTTTGCGATTGCAGGGGGATGTTTTGGCTCGCCCAGACGACATCGCCTTTGGTTGATCGCGCGGACAGGCAATGCTCCCCACTGTGTGCCTCGCCGGTAGTCCATTCGCCCGTGGCGTGAAGTTGCCAGCTTTCGGGCGCGACAGATCCGGATTCGAACGAGCCATTGGGCAGCAACGGTTCCGCCGTGAGCGATGCGATTTGAACAACCAACGCCAGGGGCAACATCGTGGACAAGGTTTTGAAGCGCATCATAAGATCAATTCTCCAGTTTGAGGTGAATGTAGTTTTTACTTCACCTCAAAATCCGGTTCACGTCCAGCCCTAGTTCTTGACTGAGCGCCCGCAAGCTCATGACGACGTCTTCGGGCAATTCGATGCCCTCGACCAGGGCTTTATCGCGGCGTTCCCATTCCATTTCGCCCGGCAGAAAGATGCGTTCCGCGCCCTGGGCCTTGGGCAAGTCGTGGATTTCGCGGATCATTTGATCCACGCGCTGCCGGAATTGGTCGCCCGGCATCAGAGTCTCGACGTGAATGGCGATGAACGCGGCGCCGTGATCGGTGTGAAGCGATGGATCGTCGAAAGACCAGCTCAAAACGTGACGCGTGAACGCTGCGCCCGTCAGCAGGCCGGAGAGGGTTTCGATGAACAACGCGAGGCCGTAACCTTTGTGGCCCGCCATTGGCGTCAGGGTGCTCGTTTTCGGATAACCGGCGGGATCGCTGGTGGGCAGCCCCTCGGCTTCCACGAGCCAGTGATCGGGAATCTTTTTTCCGAGAGCGGCGGCGGCAAAAACTTTTCCACCAGCAACGGTACTGGTGGCCATGTCGAGCAAGATGGGTTTCTCCTTGCCGGCAGGAACGGCAAAAGCGAACGGATTGCTGCCCATCACCGCGCCGCGCGCGCCCGGTGCTGTCACGCTGGGAACATCGTTGCACATCGCCACGCCGACCATTCCTTCCCTGGCCGCCATGCTCGCGTAATAACCGGCCGCGCCGAAATGGCAACTGTTCCTCACCCCGGCGTAGCCGATGCCGGTAGCTTTCGCTTTGGCCATCGCCGCGCGCATGGCCAGTGTGGAGGTAACCATGCCCAAGGCAGAATCGCCATTGACCAAGGCCCAGGCCGGGCCTTCCGCGACAACTTTTGGCACCGCGTTACTTCGGATGCCGCCGCCTTTGATCCGGCGAACGTAACCGCGCAGATTCTTGACGCCGTGCGTGAACGTGCCCCACGTGTCCGTGGTGACCAACACTTCCGCCGAGGTCCGCGCATCGGCTTCGCTGATGCCAACCTTCGTCAGCACTTCAACGACAAAACCCTCAAGCTCCGGCGCGAAGACTTTCATTGTGTCACGCCATTGACAATGTTGGGCAAGGGTTCAGCACGAATCGCGCAGAGCACGGTTTTGGCCACCGACTCGCGCATCGTCCGCACCGCCTTGGCGCTGACCGAAGCGGCGTGTGGCGTGATGATGACGTTGTTCATTTTCAAAAGCGGATTGTCGGGGTTGATCGGTTCGGGATCGATGACGTCCAGCGCCGCCGCGCGAACGTGGCCGCTCTGGAGTGCTCCGATGAGCGCACTGGTATCCACCAGCGTGCCGCGACTGACATTGACGAGCACCACGCCGGCTTTCATTTTTTTGAAGGTCTCGCCATTGATCATCTGGCGCGTTCCCGCCGTGCTCGGAACGTGGAGCGTGATCAGATCAGACGCACGCAACAAATCATCAAAGCGCGCGGGAACGAAACCCGCGCGCCCGATTTCACTGTCGGAAATGAACGGGTCATGAACGAGCAATTTGCAGTTGAAGGCGGCGAGCCGCCGGGCGACCGCGCGACCAATCCGGCCAAATCCCACGACGCCGACGGTTGAATCTTTCAAGGCCCACATCGCGTCGAAGGGCACGGGCAGCGACCATTGGCCGGTTTTGACGTGCGCCCAACTCGTCACCAGCGCGCGACTGGTCGCCAGAATCAGCGCCAGCGTGTGGTCGGCGACTTCGTCGATGCAATAATCCGGCACGTTGCAGACGGGGATACCGCGTTTGCGCGCTGCGTCCAGGTCGATGTTGTCCACGCCGATGCCATATCGCGCAATGACCCGCGCCGGTTTCATGGCTGCAATGACGGCGGCGTTGAGCGGCGCGAATTGCGTGATGATGTAATCGGCGTCGGCCAGCAGCGGAATGAGTTCGGCGGGCGTCTTGCATTGCGCCGCGATAAACTCACAGCCCGTTGGTTCGAGAATTGCTTTTTCCACGTCCAGCGACGGGAACGAATAATCAGTGACAACGACCTTGGGCATGTCAATTAGAAATTAAAAATGCAAAATTCTGACAGCCTACAGCTCGGAGAGTCTTTTTCATTTTGCATTGTCAGACGGCTTCATAGTCAACGGATCGCGCAGCGGCAGTTCGGTGAAGTGATCGCCGCCGAGGGATTTCAAACTGACGGGATGATCGGGATGGCCTTTGAGAATCTCCTCCTTCTGGCCGACGACGAGGATGACGGCATTCTCCGGCGTGAGGTATTTTTGGGCGACGCGTTGGACGTCGGCTTTGGTGATGGCTTCAAACCGCGCTCGGTATTTTTTCCAGAAGTCCGGGTCGCGCGCGTAGCGGCCGGTGAATTCCTCCTGTGCAAGAGTGTTGGCCACCTGCGACTTGGTGGCGAATGTGCGTGGGAAACGGTCGATGAACCCGCGTTTGGAGGTGTTCAACTCCGTGTCGGTGACTTCCTCGGCCGTCATCCGCTTGATTTCTTCCAAAACAATCGACGTGGCGTAGGCGACGGTGCGGGACTTGGATTGGAATCCGGCGGTGAAGGCCGATGGATAATAAATGCCACCGGGAAAACTCGAATAAGCGGAATAGGCCAGTCCCTCATCGGAGCGCACGCGGTTCATGATGCGGGAGGTGAAACCGCCGCCGCCAAGGATGTCGTTCATCAAGAGCACGGCGAAATAATCCGAATTGTCGCGGGTGATCCCCGGCAACATCACCCCAACGCGGCCCTGATTCACGTCCTTGTCCACGAGATAAACGCCGTGCGCAGCGAACGCGGTGTTGGTGGGGATCGACGGTGGGTTTTCTCCGGGGAATGGCCAGTTGCCGAACAACGTTTCCAGTTTGTTGATCATCGTGGCTCGATCAAAATCTCCGTTGACCGCGACGATGAAGTTGCCGGCCCGGCCCGTGGAGTCGCCGCCATTACTCCACCGGGGGACAAACCATTTTTTGTGAAAAGCTTCGAGATCGGCGCGCGTCAGTGATTCAACGGATGCGGCAGTGGAATACCGATTGGCCCAAAAGTTTTCGCCATAAGCAAGGAATTCACGTTCACGCCCTTCAATGGCCGACGAATCATCATTGCGCTCCTTCATCGACTGGAGCATCTGCTGTTTGCGCAGGGCGATCTTGTCGTCTTGAAACCGCGGCGCAGTCAAAACTTCGCGCAGAATGGCCATGCCTTCCTCGAGGTCCTTGGCGAGCAGGTTCAGGCTGACACTTCCCTGGGTTTCGCCAATGCCGGAACTCAGTTGCGCGGCGAGAAAAGCGAGGCGCTCTTCCAGTTCCTCGGCGGTCTTTGACTTGATGCCGCCGCGGGCAAGTAGATAACCGGTCAGGTCGGCCAGGCCTTCCTTGCCCGACGGCTCAAGATATTCACCGGCGCGGACGTAAACCACGATGTTGATCAGGGGCAATTCGCGGTCCGGCACGACGTAGGCGATCGGGCCGGCCTTGAGCGCCACTCGATATTCCGCCGGGTTGGGCGGTTCATAGACGAGCGGCGGGAACGAAAGTTTCTCCGGGCGGTCAGGAATGGCGGTTTGACCACGCGCGTCCGGCAACGCCAACGCGATGATGGCTGCGGCGATCAACAGCGGCTTAACAACAAGTGTGGCTTTCATTTCTTTTCCTGCGCCTTGGCTTTGCGCGTGTAGATGCCGACAGTCCGGTTCTCGGCCGTGAAATATTCGTTGGCCACGCGTTTGATGTCGGCGGCGGTGACGGCCTGGATTTTTGCGCCGGCCTCGTTGATTTCGCGCCAGTCTCCGTGCCCGTCGGTTTGAATGAGCTGCATCAGGATGGGGAAATTGGAGGAGAGACGGCGGTATTCGCCCGCAGCAAAATTATTTTTCACCTTTTGCAATTCATCCGCCGGAACTTCCTCGCGCTTGAGTTTATCCAATTCGGCGTAAATCCCTTGCTCGACTTCCTGCGGCGTGTGGCCGTCCTTGGCCTCGCCGCCGGCGTTGAAGAGGCCGGCCCATTTGCGGGATTCCTGATAGGCGTAGGTGTCCGTCGCCACCTGCGAACCGAGAACCAATCCCTTGTAAAGCCGGCCCGTGCGCGTGGAGAGAATCTGCCCCACAACCTGGAGCGCGTAGGAATCGCGATGGCCGAACGGCACCGTGTGCCAGTTGATGTCTGCCTGCGGATTGGTTTCGGCCTCGGCATTCATCCGCTTCTCGGCCACTTGTTTGACTTCGAGGGTGACGACATCCGGCGCTTCAATCTTGCCGCGCGGAATGCGGCCAAAATATTTCTCGGCCAGCAGTTCGGTTTTGGCAGGGTCAAAATCGCCGACCAGAATGACCGCGACATTCTGGGGCGCGTAATAAATGCCGTAAAAGTTGTCGGCCTGCGCTTTGGAAATCGCCGGAATGTCCGACGGCCAGCCGACCACCGGCCAGTGGTAGGGACTGGATTCCCAGAACATCGATTCAAATTCCTCCGCGAATTTTCCCAGCGGTGTGGATTCCGTTCTCATGCGGCGCTCCTCAAAAACTACATCGCGCTCGGCGTAGAACTCCCGGAACACGGGATGGAACAATCGCTCGGACTCCATCCACATCCAGAGTTCGAGCTTGTTGGCCGGCACAGTGATGAAATAGCCGGTCATGTCTTGCGAGGTGAACGCGTTCATGTGGTCGCCGCCGTTGCGCGTGTAGATTTTGTCGAACTCATTCTTCACCATGATTTCGCGCTGCTGGGCGATCAGCGCGTTGAACTGTTTTTCCAGTTCCTGCCAGCGTGGCGTCTTGTTCTCCGGCTTGAGCAGGTCGTCGATTTTCCCCTGCCGATACTCCGCACGCATCTTCGCCTCTTCGGCGCGCATCAAATCACGAATCCGCTCCTGTTCGGCGATGATCTCCAGGTCTTTCTGATAATTCTTCGTGCCGATGGTCGGTGTGCCTTTGAACATCATGTGCTCGAAGAGGTGGGCGATGCCGGTGATGCCAGGCCGCTCGCTGGAACTGCCGACGTGCGCCACCCAGCCGCCGGCAACGGACGGCTCATCGTGCCGCTCGACCATCAGAATGCGCATCCCATTGGAGAGCGTTTTTTCCACAACCGGAACTTTCTGGCCCATTGCGGTGACGACCGATAAACCGAGGAGCAACCCCGGCGCGGCGAGGCGTGCCAGTTCGCGGCGAAATCTCGACTGAGAAGTCCTCCCGACAAAGCGAACAGCGGATTGTTTCATCACGCGCCATAGGACACCATCAGAAGCAGCGTCCGTCAATGGTCAATCGGCGGCTAGACTGAGTTCTTCAGCCCCGCCCTTTACAGCGGGATGAATTTAGCTTGGCGGACGGCCCGGTCTCGCCTAATGTCGTTCAGTGAAGCTACCGGCGTGATAAGTTGCAACCCGACGCCCGCTCCCGGTCATTCGTCCGCACTGCCGAAGTTGAAAAGTGAAAGTTCATCCTGAGTTGGTTGCGATCTGAAAAACAAGTGGTCTAGGTATGGGACTTCGAACTCGGTTGATATTGCTCGTCTTGTTGCCAGTGCTACCTGCTTTGGTCCTGGCCTTTTATACCAATCGGGAACAACGGCGCTTTGGCGCCTATCGCGTCGAGCGCGACGCGATGCGGGTGGTGCAATCGGTCGCGTCGGGGGAACTGAGCCTGATTCAAGCCACCCGCCAACACCTGGCGGCGCTGGCCCGATTACCCCAGGCGCGCGGCACCAACCTCAGTTCGTTCGATCCCTTTTTCGCCTATTTCAAATCCGTCTATACCGATTACGACGACTTCGGTCTGATCGAAACGAATGGCGTTCTGGTCGGAAGTTCCTTCGGTCATCAGGGTCAGACCAATCTCGCCGACCGGGCGCATTTCCAGCGCGTCATGGAGACGCGCGACTTCGTCATCGGAAATTATCAGGCCGGGGACGATATTCGGAAACCGAGTCTTTTGTTTGGGCATCCGGTCTTTGATGAGAAAGGGCACGTCGTGCGGGTGCTTTTTGCGGCGCTGAAACTTTCTGTGTTAAACAATGCGCCCGCCAAGGCACAACTGCCCGCCGGCGGCGTCATCGCGATTCTTGACCGGAGCGGTCACATCCTGGCGCGTAATCCGGAGCCGGAGAAATGGATTGGCAAATCATTTCCTGAATCCAACATCATGGCGATGTTGACCACCAAGTTGGAGGGAACGGTGGAAATCATGGGTCGGGACAAGGTGTCCAAGTTGCACGCCTTCACGTCCCTCCGGGACGGGCAAAATGCCAATCTATTTGTCAGCGTGGGAATTCCCACCACGGTCGCGTACGCGGAGATCAACCAGATTCTGATCCGCAACCTGATCATTCTGGGGTTGCTGGCGGTGTTCGTGTTGAGCAGCGCCTGGGGCTACGCCAACTCATACATACTGCATCCTGTCAGAGCGCTGGCCAACACCGCCCGGAAAGTGGCCGCCGGCGACTTGAACGCCCGCACCGGTGTCATTCGTGGATCCGGCGAGTTGAACCAGTTGGCCCAGACCTTTGATGAAATGACCGGGAGTTTGCAGCAACAACGGATCACGACCGAGAGTTCGGCCAAGGCACTGCTCGAAAGCGAGCAGCGCGTGCGCCTGGTTCTCGACACCGCGATGGACGCCGTGATTACAATTGATGACCAGGGCATGGTCACGAGTTGGAATCAGGAGGCGGAGAAGATCTTTGGTTGGGACCGTCAGGAAATCATCGGGCAACGACTGGCCACCACCATCATTCCGCCGCGGTACCGCGAAGCGCATGAGCGCGGTCTCAAACATTACCTGCTGACACAGGAAGGTCCCGTGTTGAACACGCGGATTGAAATCACGGCCCTGCGGCGGAACGGACGCGAATTCCCTGTGGAACTAGCCATCACCCCCATCCGGCTGGGAGACAAGGTCATGTTCAGCGCATTTTTGCGGGACATCACCGATCGCAAACGGGTGGAGGAGACGCGCGCGCAACTGGCCGCCATCATTGAATCCTCAGACGACGCGATCCTTAGCGAAAGCCTTGATGGCATCATCACCAGTTGGAACAGGGGAGCGGAAAAAACGTTTGGCTACCCGGCACAGGCGGTGCTCGGCCAGTCGGCGCAGAGGCTTCTGCCACCCGGACGCGTGAACGAAGAAGCAAGAATTTTGGCCCGCATTGCCCAGGGAGAAAGCATCGAACATTTTGAAACCGAACGGGTGAGGCAAGATGGGAAACAAATCCATGTCTCGGTGTCGATTTCTCCGATCAAGAACGACCGCGGCCAGATCGTTGGCGTTTCCAAGATTGCGCGTGACATCACCGAGCGCAAACAGGCCGAAGACGAAATCCGCAGATTGAACGCGACCCTGGAGCAGCGGGTGGCGGAGCGCACCGCGCTGCTCGAAGCGGCCAACAAGGAGCTGGAGGCGTTTTCTTATTCCGTGTCACACGATTTGCGCGCGCCGCTGCGGCACGTCATCGCTTTTGGGGAGTTGCTGCGGCGGGATGCCGCCTCCACATTGAGTGAAGCGGGCCGGCAACATCTCCAGTTCGTCTCTGATGCGGCCAAGCAAATGGGCAGGTTGATCGACGATTTGCTGGTCTTTTCCCGGATGGGACGCGCCGAGTTGGAGCGGACCACTGTCAAAATGGATGAATTGGTCGCCGAAGTGGTGACCGAAATGTCCCACGATACGCAGGGCAGGAACATCCAGTGGGAGATCGCCAAGCTGCCCGAAGTGTGCGTTGACCGCGCGATGCTCAAACAGGTCTGGGTCAACCTGCTGGCCAATGCGGTGAAATACACGCGTCCGCGCAAACGCGCCGAAATCCAGATTCAATGCCGCCGCAACAGCCAGCAGGAGCTGGAATTCTCGGTGCACGATAATGGCGTGGGTTTCGACATGAAGTTTGTCGGCAGGCTGTTCGGCGTATTCCAACGTTTGCACACCCAGGACGAGTTTGAGGGGACGGGCATCGGCCTGGCCAACGTGCAGCGCATCATCCGCCGTCATGGTGGAAGAACCTGGGCGGAAGGCGAGGTTGACAAGCGGGCGAGCTTCTATTTTACTCTGCCCGGCGCTAAAAAGGATAGCGTATGAATCAACTGAGACCCATTCTGCTGGTGGAGGACGATCTTAACGACATCGAACTCACGCTGGCGGCCTTGAAACAGCATAACCTGGCCAATGAAGTTGTCGTGACGCGGCACGGCGGGGAAGCGTTGGATTACCTCTACCGGCGCGCCAGCTTCAAGGACCGTTCCGCCGACCAGCCCATCGTGGTGTTCTTGGATCTGAAAATGCCGAAGGTCAACGGCTTGGAGGTGCTGGGCCAGATGAAAAGCGACCCGTTGCTCAAAGTCATCCCCGTCGTGATGCTGACGTCCTCACGGGAGGAAGCGGATCTGGTCAAAAGCTATCGGCTGGGCGTCAACGCCTTTGTCGTCAAACCCGTCGGTTTCCAGCAGTTCAGCGATGCCATCAAACAGTTGGGCATGTTTTGGGCTGTGCTCAACGAGCCGCCGCCGTCCGGTGCCTCCGCCAACAACAGTTAGATCAATCAGTATGGCGCACGAACCTACTTCCCAACGCGAAGCATCGCCCGGCCGGCGACGCTTGCGGATTCTTCACCTTGAAGATGATGCGGAAGACGCCGAGTTGGTTGAAGCCCAACTTCAGCGACATGGTATCGCTTGCCGCGTTACACGCGTGGCCACGCGCGCCGCTTTCCAGGCCGCGTTGGACCAGGCGGCGGTGGATTTGATTCTGTCCGACTCCAACCTGCCGTCCTTCGATGGCGCTTCCGCCTTGAAAATGGCCGCCGCAAAGTGTCCCGGCACGCCTTTCATATTCGTCTCCGGTGATACATCGGATGCCGCCGCCCGAGAGGCGCTGGCCTGGGGTGCGGATGATTATGTGCCGAAGGGCGATCTTTCCCGGCTGATTGCAATCGTGCAACGGGCGTTCGGTGAACCCGATTCGGAAAAGTAGTCAAGGCGTCGATCCATTTGTGCTCATTTGATGCTCGCGCCCGCCAGTCGCGTTGTTATGCTGCAGAAAATCTCAACCCATTCAACCACTATGCGCTTGCCCAATCATTCATTCGTTCCGCTGGCCGTTTGCGTTGGCGGATTGCTGGCGGGTCTGACCCTCAACGCCCAGACACCATTGACGGGCGGTTCGTCCGCCGGTATGAACGCCGCGCTGACCAAATTCTTCGGCAGCAACACCAACTTCACCGCCAGATCCGACGTGCGCATTCTGGATGACGAGAAAAAGGAAACCATGAGCTTGACGATGAACGTCGCCATGCTCGATGGCAAAATGCGCTCCGATGTGGACATGACCAAATTGAAAAGTGCGGAGCTGCCGCCGGAGGCCATCGCCAACCTGAAGCAAATGGGCATGGACCACGTTGTCAGCATCATGCGGCCCGACAAAAAAGCGATGTATCTCATTTATCCCGGCCTCCAAGCCTACGTCAACCTGCCCCTGCCCAAAGCGGAAGCGGAAGCGCTGGACAAGGAACCCAAAATGGAAAAGACCGAACTGGGCAAGGAAACCATCGACGGCCATCCCTGCACAAAATCCAAAGTAGTCGTGACGGATGACAAGGGCGAAAAACATGAAGCCACGGTCTGGAATGCCGCGGACTTGAAGGATTTCCCGGTTCAAATTCAAGTTCAGGAAAAGGATACGTTCATCATGATGCGTTATCAGCAGCTTCAATTCATCAAACCCGACGCCCAACAATTCGACCCGCCCACCGGCTACACTCAATATTCCGACAACCTGAAATTGATGCAGAAAGCGATGGAAAAATCATCGGGCAATCCCGGCGGCAATAAATAGAGCGGTCACCAAAATAATCTTCCGAATGGAAATGTGCAAACCCCTCACCCGGCCTTCGGCCACCCTCTCTCCATCGGATGGGGAGCGCGAGGGGGTGAGGTGCCATCGGGAATTTATCTCTAGGCAAATTGCATGGTTCACGCCGCATCAAGATGATTTTAGTCTGTTTCCGCCGGTCGTTTGGTGATTTACTCAGTTCATGCGGATTCTAAACCTCAACCCGGCCACTGACATCGGCGCCAGCGCGTGGTTCGTCGAAATCGAAGGCCATCGGCTTTTGATGGACGCCGGCACGCACCCCAAACGCGAAGGCCGCGAGAGTCTGCCGCTCTACAACCTGATCAAGAAGGAAGACCTCGACGCCATTGCGCTCTCGCATTGCCACCACGATCACGTCGGCTCGTTGCCGGTCGCCTTGCGTTATTTTCCCAAGGCCCACGTGCTGATGACGGAGTTGAGCTACTTCATCATCGAACGGGTCCTGCACAACTCCGTCAACGTCATGACCCGCCAACGCGACGAATTGGGCATCAAGGAATACCCGCTCTACACGCACGATGAGGTGGACGACATCGCCGCGCGCTTTCAAGGGTTCAAATACAACCGTGAAGTCGATTGGGCGGCCTTTCACAAGACCCGCGCCGGCTTTTCCTCGCCCACGCTGGAATTTTTCGACGCCGGCCACGCGCTCGGCTCCGCCGGCATCATGGTGCGCGGCCAGAAACAAACGCTCTTCTACACCGGCGACGTTTCGTTCCGCGACCAGACCATCCTGAAAGGCGCGCGTTTCGAAGACGTGAAAGCCGACGTGCTCATCATGGAAACCACCCGTGGCAATCGCCCGGTGCCGGCGAACTTCACCCGCGAATCCGAAATCGACCGGCTCACCGCCGCGCTCGACCGCGTGCTCAAAAGAAAAGGTTGCGTCCTCATTCCCACCTTTGCGCTGGGACGCACCCAGGAGATTCTCGCCCTGCTCGCGGTGCTGACGCGCGCCGGCAAGTTGAGGCATCAACCTATCTACATCGGCGGGCTGGGCCGCGTGTTCACAGAAATCTACGACCTCGAAGCCCATCGCACGCATCGCAGCCACAGCAATCTGCAGTTGCACGAGGCGTTGAACCTGATGGTGCTGGAACAAGGCCAGGCGCTGAAAATGAAACTCACCGGCGGCCGGCTCTTTGTCATCACCGCCGGCATGATGAGCGAACACACCGCCGCCCACGATCTGGCCACGCGCATGATCGGCGACGAACGACAAGCCATCTTCTTTGTCGGTTATGCCGACCCCGACACGCCCGGTGGCCGGCTCAAAAGAGCTAGACCGGGAGAGACCTTTATCTTCAGCGGCAGCGCCGGTGAAGTGACCCGACGCTGCGAGGTGCAGGATTTCGATCTGACGGCACACGCCAATCGTGACGAATTGCTCGATTTCGTCGGCGAGGTTTCGCCGCACACGGTTCTACTCGGCCACGGCGGAGACGACTCGCGTCAATGGTTTGAAGCACAAATCCACGCCCGCTATCCCAAAATCAAAGTCGTCCAGCCGGCGCCGGGGAAGAGCGTGGAAGTGTGAAAAACCGATGTTCCATAAACTGCGCGCAAGGATGCCCGCGGAACGGCAGGCTGGAAACCCTCCCCACACGGCCTTGCTACGACGGGCGTTTGCGGATAGTCTCTGAGGCGAGATCTTATGACAAAGAAACGACACAACGGCTCGCCTGCGCTGGTGAGTTTGACCGGAGAAATCCGCGCGGCGGATTTGGATCATGCCACTTTTATTCTGCGCCTCTCTGACGGGACGCGCGTGCGCGGAACATTTTCGCCCGTCCAAGAGGCGGTGATCACCGGGGCGTTGCGCGAGCACGCCAGCCGCCGATTGCATCTACGCGGGCGCGGCGAGTTTCAGCGCGGCGGCAAGCTCAAGCGAATCGTCTCTGTGAAACATCTGGACGTGAGGCCGGCTCGGGCAAAGCGCCCGACGAAGGAGTCGAAACCTTTTTGGAAATGGATTGTTGAATTGGGCGAGTCCATTCCAAAGGAAGATTGGGACAAAGTGCCGACCGACCTGGGTAAGAATCTCGATCACTATCTTTACGGTGCGCCGAAGGTCAAAGAATGAAACGTATCTTCGCGGATGCTGGATATTGGATCGCACTGGTTCATCCGCGTGATCCGCTTCATACGAAAGCGCAGGAAGAATCGGCTTCCGTCGGCGACGCGCAAGTGGTCACGAGCCAGATGGTGCTCGTGGAAGTCTTGAGCGCTTTCGCAGGACAGGGCGCTCAGGTTCGTCAGACAGCCGGCAAACTTGCTCAGGAGTTGCACTCCAGTCCTTCCGTCGCCGTTGTCCAACAATCCAGTGCGCAATTCCATCAAGCCCTTGCTTTGTACCGGCGTCGTGACGATAAGGGCTGGAGTCTGACGGATTGCGCATCATTTCTCATCATGCAGAAGCAGAAGATTACGGATGCTTTGACGGAAGACCGACACTTCGAACAAGCGGGGTTCAAAGCGCTCTTACGGGCCAGGTGATGAGCGAGGCAAATAACAAACACCACGCGACGCAGCAATCGGCCAACAGCAAGGAAGGCAAGGACGCGCAAGTGGTTTGGAGCACAGATTCACGCCCGCTATCCCAAAATCAAAGTCGTCCAGCCTGCGCCAGGGAAAAGTGTGGAGGTATGAGGGCTTGGCTGAACCCCACACGACTTTTTGCGGGTTGGCAGTAACCCGAGTTGATCCACTAACGCAGATTTGCTAGTTGCGTGGAAATTTCCCCGCCACCACCGACACGAAATCTGCCAGATCCAGCGCCAGGCTGCGAATGTCTTGAACCTGGATGTCTTCGTCCTTCATGAACGCTCCGGTCATCCGCGCGCCGGCGGAAACGCCGCTGCGACGGGCTTCAAATGTGAAGTGGGGTTTAGTTCCGTCGGTCATCCTGCCCTGGACGCGGAGGACCGGTTGGCCGCCGCCATAAAGCCCAACAAAGTAACGCGCGGCACCACCACCCTTGGTGAACTCCGTTATGGTATTCTCCATTTTGAGCGTCTTCGCCCCTGGCTTGAGCGCGGATTCATCGGTCACCACGTCGGCAAAGATTTTTCGTGACCTGATGAGAGTGGCCAGTTCCTCCACCAGCTTCGCTTTGGCCAGCTCATGCACTTTCACCTCCTCTTCGTTCTTCGCGTCGAATTTCGCTGTCGAAAGCGTCGGTGCAATGTAGAGCGTATCGTAGCCATTGAAGTCGAAACCTTCGGCGACCCAGCATTTTTCCATGTGCGGATTCCGGTAACTCGTGCCGCCATCCGGTGCTGGCGAAGCGCGACCGATCTCCACGATCCTGCCGTCGTCCGCCCTGGCTTTGGTGGACGTGGCACCGCCTGTTGAGCTGTCGCCGGTGGAAGCGCAACCGGCTGCAAGCAGAGCCAGACAGGCAGTTGCTACTGAGGCGAGAATGATGGAGTAGGGTTTCATAATTGGGTTGGTGGAATTGATTGTTTGTGTGAACGCAGTCTGCTTCACACACCGCCATGCGGCCAGCGAAAAATGAGGCTTGGTTCCCTACCGGCCAATGATCACCACTCGCGCAAGCGATAAAACAATTGAGGCTGATTCGCAGCCGTATCGTGGAAATTGGAATCAGGAATGATCGGGCTGCATGGAAGATACGCACCATTCACATTCGCCGCCCGTTCGAGTTGGAACACGCGGCCTTTGCCTTCCCATTGCACCGTGAGGTTGCCTGTTTGAGGATCCTGATCGATGCCCAGCAAACGCGGCGCCGGAGCGGGCGGCGTGACATCGGTCACGACAAAAAGCGCGTCGAGACCAAAATCAGCGGCGTCCTCCAGCGGCCCAAACGCAGAGATCAGCTCCAGGTTGCCGAAGACGCGATAGCCCTGGTCGCTAAGCAAATCGCCGGGCAAAATCGGGCCAAGGTAAGCGTCCTGAAAACCATCCTCGGTCGAGAACCAAATCTCGCCGCTTGGCCACACATAAAGCGCGTCCAGTCCGCAATCCTGATTCGTCTGAGCCGGATGAAAACGGGAAAGCAGTTGTTGATGCGTCCGGTAAATTTCACCTTGATCGCTGAGGATGTCGCCGCGATACAGCTTTGTCCCATTCGTGCCGGAAACAACGCTGGTGGTGATGGAGAAAAGGATTTTGCCGTCGTCCATCATTTGCACGGCATCCAGTCCAACATCGGCATTGCTGGGGGACAGACCAAACGAAGACATCAACTGCTGGTTGCGTTTCACAATTCGTCCGCGATTGGAAAGCAGATCGCCGTGGTGCAACGGGCCAAGCGTTTCGCTGAACACATCCTGGTTGATCGAGAAAAGAATTTCTCCGCCGGCGGCGAGATCCACCGCATCGAGAACCACATCGGGCGCGACGGGCATGATGCCGAGGTATTGCGTCAGATCGTAGTTGCGTTTCACTATTCTTCCGGCGGACGAAATCAAATCACCGCCGCTGATGTGGTTGGTTGGACTCGACCATTTCCCCGCCGTGAAACCGCTGGCAGTCGAGAACCAGATTTCGCGCAACGGTGCCGCCACCAAATTCATTTCAAAGACCTGAGTGAACGTACCGTTGGTTTGCGTGAGGGTGACGTTCATCATCGGCCACGGACGGTCGATGGCCTGGAAACCGTTGGTGAAGTAGCACAGTTTGTTGGTGTAATCGTTGTCGATCTGGACTTGCAGTGTCATCTCTTGTTGGACCGCCACCTCACCGCCGATTTTATAGAAGCCGCAACCCGTCACGGTGTATTGCCAGCCGGAGTTCCCAGCCTTGAACGAAATGTCCCGCACTTCGTAGGTGCTGAACAAGGGATTTTGATCCACCAAAGCGAGGCTGAAAGTTCCGCGCATCGGCAGGAGAATTGTGGGCCGGCCGCACACCGGACAATCATCCACCAGATAACTTCCTTCCACCAATGTGTAAGCCCAGACCGCACTGTTCGTTGGCGTCGCCGCATGACCCCGCAAACTCGCGGCGCCCAGGACCAAGAGCAGAGCGAAAAACAGATTCTTCCGAAAGTTCATGGTGCAACCCCAAGGCAATTTGAAACACGTCGCCTCAAAACTCAAACGTGGATTTTTGATTTTTTGGGACGGGCAAATTCGCCGAAACCGATTAAAACACGGCCTGCAAGTTACTTTATCCTCGATTTGCACAGGTTCTGCAGCTATGATGATTACAATTAAATCGCAGATGCGGATGCCACTGGTAATTTCGGTAATCAGCAGATGACCCCTACGCTTCAAATGAATTCCACCACCGGCAATTCTTTTGCAACCGCCAGTCGGCGGGTCGCCGTCATGCTGGTTGTCTGGTGTGCATTCCCGGCGATGATGGTTTCTGCTTGGGCCGATGCATACGCTAAAATCGAAGCGTCATTCAACATCACGAATCTGCTGACTGATCCGTTCGATTACACGGTGACCGACGTGCGGGTGCAGATTGTCCAACCAGATTCGAGCACGCTCTCGCTGCCGGCGTTCTTCGACGGCGGGACGACCTGGCGCGTGCGGCATACGCCAATGCGGCCGGGCCTGTATCAAGTCACCAGCGTCACGCTCAACGGGATGCCGCTGGCTGTCAACAATTTGCAGCCCGCTGCTTGGACCGTCGCGGATCGCGCCACCGGGCCGGGTTTCGTGCGAGTTGATTCCGGCGACACGAATCGGTTCATTACCAGCAATGGGCGTCGCTTTTTCCCGGTTGGACACAACGTGGCGTGGTGGACGAATAACACCCAGCTTGGCGGCATTATTTCGAAACTCGGCGCGTCGCGGGAGAATTGGTCGCGCATCTGGATGACGCATTTCTACGACAGCCTGAATCTGGAGTGGCCCAAGGTCGGCAGCCTCGGCCAATACAGTCTGCCCGTGGCACAGAAGTGGGACGCCATTGTCGCTGCCGCCGAACAGGGCGGCGTCCATTTCCAGATGACGTTGCAACATCACGGCCAGTATTCCACCACGGTCGATCCGAACTGGAATGACAATCCGTACAACACAATCAACGGCGGTTTTCTCTCGGACCCAAAACTTTTTTTCACCGACGCAACCGCCAGGTCGCTGACGAAAAGAAAACTGCGCTACATCGTGGCGCGCTGGGGATATTCGCCTGCCATCATGGCGTGGGAATTGTTCAATGAAGTTCAGTTCACCTCCGCCGGTCAAGCCGCGCAGTGGAGCAACATCGCCGTCTGGCATGATGAGATGGCTGCGTTTCTGCGCGTGCAGGACGCCTATCAGCATCTTGTCACGACGAGTTCGGATTTGTCTCAACTCATCTGGAACTCGATGGATTACTACCAATATCACAACTATGCATCCGATATCGTCACGTCGTCACGCGACGCGCAGGCACCGCCGGGCGGTTCGCCGATCAAGCCCAATTTTGCCGGCGAGTGCGGGCCGTACTTTGCGGTCACCAATTCTCCGCGGCTCTGGGTTCAAGCGGCGTTGTGGCCTAGTCTCATGGCCGCCCCGGCTGGCGCCGCCTGTCCGTGGTGGTGGGACTACATTGACGCGCAGAATGATTATTCAATCTTTCGGTCTGCAAACGACTTCGTTCGGCTGTCCGGGTTGGCCGATCAGAACAACCTGACCAAGTCCACGCCGACAGTTACGGGCGGGCCAATCACACCATTGGCATTCGCTCCCGGCGGCGGCTGGGGGACGAACAACGGGCCGGACATTTTCACCGTCGGCAATGGCGCGCCGGATGGCATCGGCGCCGCGCCCAGTTATCTCCAAGGTAATTTCCATCGCGTGGCCTTCAAGATGACCAACGGGTACACGTTTCTGGTGAACTACCCAACCAACGGGACTTTCTCCGTCCAAATCACGCAGATCGCCGCGGCGGGCGCGGGTCTGCAAGTTTTCCTCGACGGTATCATCCAGACGAACATCTCCTTTCCGGCGACGGCCAGCGACGTTTCGACAAATTTCGTCGCGAGCATTTCGATTTCCGCCGGGGCGCACTCGGTCAAAATTTACAATCCCGGACAGGATTGGGTTCTGTTGGGCAACCTCACGCTCAACCCGTACGTTCCCACCCTCGGCGCTTATGCAGTGGGCAACTCCGGTTTCAACGCGACATGGTTGTGGCATCGCACAAATCTTTTCAACCTCAGTGCGAGCAGCAGTATCACAGGCACCGTGGCCGTCGCGGGCTTGGCCCCCGGCAATTACGACGCGACTTGGTGGGACACCTTTTCCGGCGTGGCGATTTCCAATTTCAACTTCACCGTGGTGGGCACCAATGTCGTGACGCTGGCCACGCCGCCGGTTCTTCGCTCCGTCGCGCTCTTTGCAGGAACGCCGCCTCAAGCGGGCATCAACACGCCGGTACTGGCGCAAACGCTCGGCACCAATTCGCCGCCGCTCACCCTGCCGCTGATGATCACCAACACCGGCGGCTTGCCCCTCTCCTACTCACTCTCGGTGACCGGCTTCAACGCCATCGCCTATTCCTCGATCAACTCGACCGAGTCGGGTGGTCCGGTGTTCGCGTGGAAGGACATTTCGGCGATCGGTCGTGATCTGACGACCGACTTCACCGCGCTTACCGGCAAGAACGCCAAAGACGAAGGCATCGCCGGGCCAATCGATATCGGATTCGGCTTCCCGTTTTTCAGTGGTGCGCAATCGCCCGATGTTTTCACGCAGCTTTACGTCTCGCCCAATGGCTTCATCACCTTCAATACGTTCAGCGGCGACACGTCCACGAACAAACCGCTGCCGAGCGTTCAGTCGCCGGCAAACCTCATCGCGTTCTTCTGGGATGATCTCGATTTCACTTCGGGGGGTCGCGTCTATGTCGCCAGCAATGTCGTGGAGGGCGCGTTCACACTGCAGTTTCAGGACGCGCGATTCAAAGGCAGCAGCGCGAGCGTCACCTGCCAGCTTATCCTCAAAAGCACTGGCGAAATCTTGATGCAGTACAAGTCACTGGGAGTTTCCAACGCCTGCACGGTCGGAGTGCAATACGCCGCCGGCGATCAAGGTCTCCAAGTCGCTTACAACCAGAATTTCTTGCAAAACAATTTCGCTGTCCGGCTCCGGCCAACGCCGTGGTTGGATCTCGATGCGAACGCTGGACTTGTGCCCAGGGCAAGCGCGGACACTGTGAATCTATCCCTCGATGCTGCCGGCCTCACGTATGGGACTTACTCGGCCACGCTCCTCATCCAGACAGGAGATGCGACTCAACCGCTCCTGTCGCAGCCCGTGACGCTGAACGTCACGCCCATCGCCACGTGGCGGCAGTCGCATTTCGGCGCCGCGGACAATACCGGCAACGCGGCGGACACGGCCGACCCGGAGGGCGACGGCTTGATCAATATCGTGGAATACGCCTTCAACTCCGACCCGCTGACGGCCTCCGCAACTCCGCTTTCCTTCGCGCTCATCAACGGGCATCTCACGGTAAGCTTCAGACGCACGCGGCCTGCGCCGGCGGACCTCAACTACATCTTTGAAGTCAGCGACGATCTGTCGTCTGGCATTTGGAACTCCGGCCCTGGCTACACGTCGCAGTCAGGCTTGGATAATCTGGATGGCACCGAAACCGTGACTGTCAGCGACAACGCCACTGCGCCATCGCCGGCGGCCCACTTCCTGCGCATCCGGTTGAGCCATTGAAGGAGATCTTCAAGCGGAACCCGCCGAAAAACTTGCCATCAATCCAATGCGGGTGATAATTATGGTAGTGACCGCAATGCGCAGACTTGTATGAAACCCGCCGGAAGCCACATCTCACCCAAACCTCGGGGTCGGGTCTGGATTTCTCGGATGTCGGCCCGCGGATTTACGCTTATTGAATTGCTGGTGGTCATCGCCATCATCGCGATTCTGGCGGCTTTGCTGCTGCCCGCCTTGTCCGTAGCCAAGCAGCGGGCCAAAGCCATCCAGTGTATCAGCAATCTCAAGCAGTTGACTCTGGCCGGCGTCATCTATGCCAACGATTTCGGAAAGGCGTTGCCCTACGAAAGCGCCTCGAAAGATATCTGGCTGGCGCTGCTGATTGAAAATTACTCGCAGGTTCATGCGGTGCGCCTGTGTGCGGTCGCCACTGAAGTACGCGCCGGAACGTCGTGGTATGCGCGAGACATGAACGCGGCCTGGATCTGGCCTTCACAACTCCATCCCGGGACGAACTACACCGGGAGTTATGGGTTGAACGGCTGGCTTTATTCCGATGTCGGCGCCTACAATGGCCCGCCGTACTTCGCAAATTTTTCGACCATACCCAAACCGGTGCAGACACCGTTCTTTTTCGATGCGATCTGGGCGGATGCCTGGCCGGACTTTAACCAGGGCCCGGCGATCAACCTCACGCGCGGCGCGTTGGACCCCAACATGGGGCGGTTGACGATTGCGCGTCACGGCGTGCCCAAATCGGGTGTGCCCACCAAACTGACTGGCCGTGAAAAATTGCCGGGATCCATCAACATGTCGTTTGTGGAAGGCCACGTGCAACCGGTGAAGCTGGAAACGCTGTGGAACCTCAACTGGAATTCCACTTATTCCCCGCCACTGACCCGACCGCCGGCTACAGGTCAACCACCGCCTTGAATCCTGCGCTGTTGCCCGAGTCTCACGGGTTTTCCAGCCGGAAAAATGTGGCGCTGTTTGTGGGTGTAGTAATCAGCACCACCTTGTTGGTGCCCACCGTATTGATCGTCAAGCCCGCCGCCGGCCAGCTTGTCGCCGCGGCTAGCCGGTTGGTCGCATGCAGCGTGTAGGGGACGTTCGGAGGTTGTGACCAGACGATTTTGGCCAGCGTATTCGTCGGGATGAGCAAAACGCCGGTGGGATCCTGGGCCACGCCCTTGTACCACTTGTTCAAGAGATTAAAATGTTCATCCAACAATGTCGTGGCACCGGACACTGAAGCGGCGGAGAAGGTTGCCGATTGTCCGACATTCACATCGTTGTTGGGGACGATGCCGAGGTAAACGTAAGTGTAGCTGTTGAAATTGGCCAGCACGTCATCGCCAAACACCGCGTTCGTCGTTCCTGACGGGCCGAACATGGTGATGTTGGTGCCCGCTACGGTGATGCCCCAGGTGCCGAGTGGTGAGGGTCCGCTGAGGCGCGCCAACAAGGGGCCGGAAAAAATGCTCACGTGGTCGGCATTGACCTTGTAATACAATTCCTCGTCATAATGGCCGCCCACATCGTAAAGCCGCAGATAGACGACGTTGGTTTCATTGTAATCCGCGAACGGGCCAGGAGCCAGATGATTGCCCACCAGCATGAGGCGCGCTTCAAAGCCATTGGTTGGCGCGGCAGGGAAGTTGGTGATCGTAAAGGAGTAAGTGACCGCGCCGTTGCTCGGATTGATCCACGAGTAATTGCCCGTACCCGTGCGGATGTCCTGGCGCTGGTAGGTTTCCCCGACGACCGACGCAGTGATGTTGAGGCCGTGTATCGTGCGCGTCATGGTCATCGTCGGGGGTGGAGAGGTGCTCGTGGAGAAGGTCGTGTAGTACAAGTTGTCAATCCAGAGGGTTACCGGTCCGTCGATGTTTTGGCTGGGGCCGCCGTAAAGTTGAAAGTCGATATGGTGTGCGTTTGTGTCGTCCTGATTGAAAGTGATCGGCGCATCAAAATGGCGCCAGCCGTTTTCGTCCACCTGATAATTCGCCCCGATGTTGTCACCTATTGTGGGTCGCCAGTCCCAGCCTCCGTTGGCACGAAAGGCCACAGCAAAATAGCCATTGAGTCCAAATGCGTCGGTGGCCGATCCAGAATCCACCTTGACGTCCAGATGCATTGAATCCAAGTCGAGTAAGTTGGTGATCGGTGCGCTCAGGGCGATGATGTAGGCCCCCTTGTTGTCCCCTAAATAATTCGTACTGAAGCCGAACGTAACCTTCATCGCGCCGGATAACGCATTCGTGTTGCCGTCCATCGTCGGATCAAACGAATTGGTGTGAGTCACACTACCAAAATCGAATGTCCACGAGTCAACTTCGCTGGCGCTGTCGAATTTGCTGATGAAATTCGTGTCGGCATAAGCGGGATTGGAGGCGAGGCACCAAATCAAGCCGGATAAAACGGCGGCCAAGGTTGGAAAGCGATTTACGATAAAGGTTTTCATAAGTGTGATAATTTAGGCGTCCTCCAAGCGGTTCGCAACTGCTTGCATTGCGATGCAATCCTTCCCCTGCGCGGCAGTTTGGTTCTGCCGCACAAGGCACGTCGCGGAAGACAAGCTACTGAGTTTGCTTATTGCCTGCGGTTGCGCCAGATGAGGAGAGCAAGCCCGCCCAACGCCGCCAAGGCCAAGGTGGAAGGCTCGGGCACGGGCGTGAAGATCACGTTGTCGAACCAGAGGGTCACCGTCCCGTCGATGTTTTGCGATGGGCCGCCGTAAAGCTGCCACGTCAGGGCGCGGATGGCATCGTAGGGCGCGGTCAGCGGAGCGTTGATATGCACCCAGCCGTTGGCGCTGCTCAGATTTTGGTCGGTGTTCGCCTGATCCACATAATTGTAACTGTCCGTGTTCCGGAGGGCGATGGCGAAGAAGCCGTTGTTGCCAAAGGCATCGAGCGCAGAAGAAGGATCCACCTTTACGTCGAACTGCAGGGTGGCGAAATTGGCGCCATTCACTCCGGGAAAGAATGCGTCGCGCGTATAAGCCGCCTTGTTGTTGCCGCTCAAGGCCGAACTAAATCCCAGAACGACTTTCATCGACCCGGACGCCGGATTACTGTTGCCATCCACAGTTGCATCAAACGATTCGCTGTGGGTTACGCCGCCGAAGTCAAACCGCCATTGGCTGATTTCGCTGGAGTTGTCGAATTGGTTAATGATCGTGCTTTGGGCCCTGACAAGAACTGCCGGCAGGGCGAGCAATGACATAGCCAGAACCACCGGGTTGAAGAGTAGGTTTGCTTTGTGGATTTTCATGAGGATGCCTTTCTGGGTTGGGTTTGTGTTTAGGGATTTACGCCAACCACCCGGATACAAAACGAATGCGCCGCTCCTGGTAGTTGCCGCGGATGAGAAATACTTCCAAGAAGTGAACAGTAATAGCTCGGACGAGCAGTTTTCATAAACGAACTTTGACTGGACTAGTGGCGAAATCGTATATCTTAAAAAACTTGTTTGGCAAGAACAATTCTTGCCCCTCAAAAAAACGCCAAAACCGGGGTGTGAATCACCCCGCCTTGCTCAATCACGGTGGTAAAGCTACGCTCCAGCCCACTGAATGGCACCATCTCCTGGCATGAATAGGCCGCTCTTAACAATCCCCCTTTTGTACGGCATCTTTTTCTTATCCGGCGCCTGCGGCCTGGCCTTTCAGATGGTGTGGTCGCGCATGTTTGCGTTCGGATTGGGCCACGAATTGCCCGGTGTGCTGGCCGTGATGGCCGCGTTCTTCGGTGGACTCGCGCTGGGGGCGTGGACGCTGGATCGGCGACTCAGCCGCAGTCTTCATCCGGGGCGATGGTACGCCGGAATGGAACTTCTCATTGGCGTTTGGGGATTGTTGACGGTAGTCCTGATTCCGCACAGCAATGATGTGGCGCTGCGATTTATCGGACTGGAGGTTCCGGAGTTTCGTCACTGGACAGTGGCATTTGCCGTTCCGTTTCTCGTCCTGTCGCCGGCCACCATCGCGATGGGCGCAACGTTGCCCGCGATGGAGCGGTTCATGTCGCCGTGGATGAAGGACGGAAGATGCGTCGGCGCTCTCTACGCCACCAACACGCTCGGCGCAGTGGTGGGAACATTGTTGAGCACATTCGTGATCGCGCCCGCGCTCGGATTCAGCGCAACACTGTTGGTGTGTGCGACACTCAACTTATTTTGCGGTGCCGCTGTGCTGCTCATCGAACGGCGCGTTCAAAATCCGCCTCCCGTCGCCGGTCGAAAGCAAATCAAAGCCGAAACGATGCGACGTCTTTATGCGACGGTGTTCGTCACGGGATTGCTCGGCATCGGCTACGAAGTTTTGGGGGTGCGCGTGTTGGCGCAAGTTTTGGAGAATACGATTTACAGTTTCGCCGCGGCGCTCTCCGTCTATTTGCTAGGCACGGCTTTCGGCGCGGGTCTGTATCAACGATTCAGTCGGCACGCTCAGTTTCGAGCGGTTCCCAGTTCGCTGCTCTGCGGACTTTGCACGAGTTGTTTGGTGGGAGTCCTGGCACTCTCGAGAGCGCAGACGATTTACCAAGCTGTTCGTGCGGCGCTCGGCGACAGTCCGATCGCCGTGTTGCTCGCGGAGATGATGATGACGTCCGTGGTATTCGGACTGCCGACGGTTTTCATGGGAGCGTTGTTCAGTCTGTTGGTCCAAACAGCGCGCCGGGAGGACGGTGGCGTGGGTGAGGCGCTGGCGCTCAATACGCTGGGCGGCGCGTTGGCGCCGGCACTGTTCGGCGTGATGCTCCTTCCGGCTCTCGGCGCCAAATGGGCGTTGGTTTTGACTTCGTTTGGGTATCTTTTCTTGTTGCCACAAATCAAAGGCTGGCAATGGTTAGGCGTGGCGTTGCCCGCTGGATTGGTCTTCTGGTTGCCTGCCCAACTCCAGCTCGTCCAAAAACCGCCTGGTGGAGAGATCATCGAATTTCGCGAAGGGGTCATGGACTCGGTCGCGGTGGTCAAACATTTCGATGGCAATCGCAGCCTCCTGGTCAACAATCGCTTTACAATGGGCGGCACGGGTGCGGCCAACGCCGAGCGGCGTCACGCACACTTTCCCCTGTTGTTGCATCCCGATCCAAAGCGCGCGTTGTTTCTCGGACTGGGCACGGGGATCACCTTTGGCGCTGCCAGGACGCACCCGGACCTGCAGGCCGACGGCGTCGAACTGGTGCCGGAAATCATCGATGTGCTCCACCATTTCGAACCTGCCAACGCTTTGTCCAACCATCTGGCCGGTTCGAAAATTTATGTCGCGGATGCGCGGCGCTTTGTTCGCGCCATCGACGCGCGTTACGATGTGATCGTGGCGGATTTGTTTCATCCGGCACGGGATGGCGCCGGCTCGCTCTACACGGTTGAACATTTTCGAGCCATTCGCCATCGGCTCGAGACGGGCGGCCTTTTCTGCCAATGGCTGCCGTTGTTTCAACTCGACGAGCCGATGCTGCGCGTCATCATCCGGACGTTTCTGGAGGTTTTTCCAAATGGTCGCGCCTATCTCTTGCGGTTCAATGTGGACACGCCGGTGCTCGGCCTGGTTGGCACGCTCGAACCGACCGACTATTCCGCCGGCTGGCTGGAACGGCGCGTGCGCGATGCCGGATTGCGCGAATCGTTGCAGCCGTTGCCGCTGGTGAATGACTTCCAACTTTTCGGATGCCTCATCGCCGGTCCGCGCGGCCTGCGCGCTTTTTCAAAGGCGGCGCCAGTCAATACCGACGATCAGCCCATCATAACCTTCAGTGCGCCGCGATTCACTTACCAACGCACCGCGACTTCGTACGGACGACTGCTGGCGTTGCTCGATCTTCACGCGGCCGATCCGGCGGAGTTGATCCGCTCCTCGAAGAGTTCCGACGACGTCAAGTTCATCCGCGCTTTGAAGGAATACATTTCTGCGCGCGATGTTTATTTGCGCGGTCTGGTTGCCGAGGCCGAAGGGCGGCCGTCGCAAGCCATCGACGCCTATGTTGAAAGCGCGAGGATCAGCGCCGAATTTTCCACCGGCTACGCGCACTGCCTGACCCTCGCCATGCAGCAATCCAAATCCAATCCCACCGCCGCCCGCGCCCTTCTCCAGCGTCTGGTGGAGGCGCGACCTGAACGGCCCGTGGCGCGGGAGTTGTTAAAGGAGTTGTCGGGAAAGTAGATCTTTGCGAACCGGTACAAGGTTTTGGAGCAAATCCGCATTGGAATGGAGACAATGTATTGCCGCTTGGTTCACTGCCGAATCACAAAAAGAATTGGGTTGAGTCGTCGCCGTTAAATTTCTTAAATTCCACGCGAAAGCTGGCAATGGTGAAATCTAACGCGTTGAGGGCACACAGCTACAACTCAAACCGAGCGACGGGCGCATTGACGCGAATCACGTTGCTTAATCTGATGAAATCTATTGGTATCCTTGCCTCGGCGGCCGGCTGCGCTTGCCTGCCCGAAGGTCGCGCCGATACATTTAGCGATGACCTTGCCTTCCTTCAAAAGCATACTCAACTCATTGTGTTGTCAGACAAGGCGGGCGATGCCCGCGTTGCCGTCGCTCCCGCCTGGCAGGGACGTGTGCTGACGAGCACTTCCAGCGGCGACAACGGCCTGAGTTATGGCTGGATCAACCGTGAACTAATCGCGCAGCGTAAAGTGCAGCCGCATATCAACGTCTTCGGCGGTGAAGACCGTTTCTGGTTGGGGCCGGAAGGTGGACAATTTTCGGTTTTCTTTAACAAAGGTGCGCCATTCGATCTCGAACATTGGTACACGCCCGCGCCGGTTGACACCGAACCCTTCAACGTCGTCCGCAAGAGCTCCACTTCCGCCGTGTTGAGCCACGAATTTACACTCACGAATTATTCGGGCACTCGGTTCCAGGTGAAAGCCCGTCGCGAGGTGCGCCTGCTTTCCGCGAAGGCCGCTTGGGACAAGTTGCAGCTCAAACCTGCGAGCGGCGTAAGAATCGTTGCCTACGAAACCGCCAACAAAATCTCCAACGCCGGCAAACAGCCGTGGACGAAGGAGACCGGCCTGCTCTCCATCTGGATTCTTGGCATGTTCACACCCAGTCCCGGCACAACCATCGTCGTGCCGATTCGTGGTGGCCCGGAATCCAGATATGGCCGCGCCGTGACTTCGGATTATTTTGGGCAGGTACCGCCGGAGCGACTCGTGATCAAGGATGATGTCATTTATTTCAAAGGCGACGGCAAGTTCCGCAGCAAGATCGGGATCAATCCACAGCGCAGCAAGGCCATCCTCGGCAGTTACGACGCCGATAACAAGGTGCTGACGATTGTGCAATTCTCCCAACCCGCGGGAGTGACGACCTATGTCAACTCGCTGTGGAAACTTCAGGACAATCCCTACGGCGGCGACGCAGCCAATAGTTATAACGACGGCCCGGCCGCGCCCGGCGGCAAACCGCTGGGGCCATTCTACGAATTGGAATCCTCCTCGCCCGCTGCCGCGCTTGCGCCCGGTCAAAGCGCCGAGCACATTCACCGCACGATTCATCTCAGCGGATCGGAACGGGACTTGGACTCCATTGCGCGCGCCGCACTCGGTGTTTCCTTGAGCCAGATAATCAACGCACTTCCGGCGCAATAACCCTCAACCCCAACATGCCTATTCAACTCCGCGACCCGTCCGCCTGCGCCTACGACCTGCTGGCGCTCGGCGAAATCATGCTCCGCCTCGATCCCGGTGAGGGCCGCATCCGCACCGCGCGCGAATTCAAGGTCTGGGAAGGCGGCGGCGAATACAACGTCGCCCGCGGCCTGCGCCGTTGCTTCGGCATGAAGACCGCCGTGGCCACCGCGTTCGCCGACAACGACGTGGGCCGGTTGCTGGAGGATTTCATTTTGCAAGGCGGCGTGGACACGCAATTCATCAAGTGGGTGAAGTTTGACGGCATCGGGCGCGACGTGCGCAACGGGCTGAACTTCACCGAGCGTGGCTTCGGCGTGCGTGGCGCGGTAGGCATTCCCGACCGCGGGCACACGGCGGCGAGCCAGCTCAAGCCCGGCGATTTCGATTGGGACCATATTTTCGGCAAGCTCGGTGTGCGTTGGTTGCACACGGGCGGAATTTTCGCCGCCTTGAGCGACACCACACCGCAACTCGTCATCGAATGCGTCAAGGCCGCAAAAAAACACGGCACCATGGTCAGCTATGATTTGAATTATCGCCCCAGCCTCTGGAAATCCATCGGCGGCCAGAAGCGCGCTCAGAAAGTGAACAAAGAAATCGCCAATTACGTGGACGTGATGATCGGCAACGAAGAAGACTTCACCGCCTGCCTCGGTTTCAAAGTCGAAGGCGCGGACGAACACCTCCTGCACATCGACGCGCCCTCGTTCAAGAAGATGATTCAGACTGCGGTGAAGACATTCTCGAATTTCAAGGCCACCGCTACGACCTTGCGCGCCGCCAAGACCGCGACGATCAACGACTGGGCCGCCATCGCGTGGATGGACGGCAAATTTTACGAGAGCCGCAAGTATCCCGATCTCGAAATTCTCGACCGCATTGGCGGCGGCGACAGTTTTGCGTCGGGCTTCATCTATGGCCTGATGACCACTGGCGATCCGCAACGCGCTGTGGACTGCGGCGCCGCCCACGGCGCCCTGGCCATGACCACGCCGGGCGACACTTCAATGGCGGACAAAGGCGAAGTGGAGAAGTTGATGAAGGGCGGCGGGGCGCGAGTGCAGCGCTGAGAACCATACCGCTGAGGGACACGAGTGGACACGAATCGGAGAATGATTCGTTCCCTTCCAACTTTGGATTCTTGAATTAGGGCTATGCACCGGATTCCATTTGGCGCATCGGACACGCTCAAGCGTGAACTCCAACGCCGCGCAAGGCCGGTTGCGTTGGAGTTCAACCTTCAAGTTGATCCTGTCTGCTTCAAGGGAAGCCAGCGCATGGCCCAATTTTGAAATTCAAAATCACGCCAAGCCTGGCGTGGCGCGTGCCCGGTTCTGCTTCTTCTTCTTGACCAGCGCTTGAGAGTGCGCGCAAACAGGTGGCTGACGGCAGCAGGGATTTGGCGGGCCGGGTGGGCGACTTGACACGCGCATGGCTAACCTGCTTTCCCGCATCGCTGTCAAAAGATTTACGTTTGGCATCGCGCGGCCAACAAACTAGTTTACTTCATCGGTGGCTTTTATATTCTCCGACGCGGTGGCCGATGTGGCGGAATTGGCAGACGCGCCAGACTCAAAATCTGGTGTCTTTACAGACGTGTGGGTTCGACCCCCTCCATCGGCACCATTAACGTTCCTTCAAACCTCGTCACGTCTGGGGTTCTTACTCCGTCCTGTTGGTTTCGTTCATCATCCGCTCCGGGTCTGGTTCTGAGTTGGCTTCTGTCGGTGGCCGAAGCGTGGCGCGAAGGTTCCGGTTGCGAAGCGGCGATTGGCGGCTGAATCGCCGCTTGACGCTGTAAAAGCTCAGACGCAGGCTCGTCACACATGACCACCGAGACAAAAGCGATTCTCTGTCACCTGGGGCGCGTCCAACCACAAATCCCAATCAATTCCTCGAGAAAACAATTTCCAATCGGTGGCTTCACGTTGATCGAGTTGCTGGTGGTCATCGCGATCATTGCGATTCTCGCCGGGCTGCTGCTGCCGGCGCTCGCCGCCGCCAAGCGAAACGCGTTGACCACCCGTTGCATGAGCAACCAGAGCCAGATCGGCAAGGCCTTCTTCATGTACACCGAGGATAACAACGATTACTATCCCGACATCAACGATTGGGCTTCCACGGGCGGCAAAGATGGCACTTACGATACTTTTACCGCTGCGACCAATCGGCCGCTGAACGTTTATGTGGCCAAGGGTTACGATGTCTTCCGTTGCCCCTCTGATAAAGGCGACTTCTGGTCGCTCGCCGCCCGCGGGGTCAACTGCACCAACTGCTATCTTCAGTATGGCAACAGTTACCTGACCGAGTTCGCCTTCGATTATTACAAAGTCAAAATGGTCTGCGGTCCAAAGGGTGATAAGAACAATCGCTCGATCAAACACTCCGAAGTCAGCCTCAAGCCCGCCACCAAAATCATCCAGGGAGACTGGATCTGGCACGCCAATCGTGACGTCACCCAGCCGCGCCACCAATGGCACAATTACAAAGGCAAGAACCGCATGATGATGCTGTTCGGTGACACGCACACCGAATACTTCAAGTTTCTTCCCACCGCTCAGATGGAGGCCCTCGCCGGTTCCGCTCCAGACCGAAACTTCAGTTGGTGGTAGCGGGTTTCTGGATCGACGATCGCAAGCCTCGACTTGAAATCGAGCGAAACCCTCTACCCATCTCCGTAGAAACCACCTCCGCCGGGAAGCGCGCGGTCGCTGCGTGGAGGCGGTGAAGCAAAACCCGGTCGCGCCCTAATTCGTAGTGCGATAGAAACGATAGCGGAACTGAAACGCGTTCGAGTCGGTGAAGTTAAGGTTTCCGCTCACGTCGCTGGTGGCGGTGCCAATATTCGTCCACTGGATGAAGTTGGTGGTGGCCTGAATCGTGAATGCAGTGGCACTGGCGCCGGCCGCGGTCAGGCGGAACGTGCCGTTGGTGTAACTGCCGGTTCCCAGTTGCGGTGCGGCACTACCGCTGTCGCGCACGAGCGTCACGTCATTGCCATCCCCACCGGCGTAGTGAATGCGGAAAGGCTGACCGCTCACATTCACAACGGCATTTTCCGCCAGCCCGTTGAACGTGCCTTGCACGGCATCCACGCCATCGTTGGTGATGATGATGAACGTTGTCCCTGGCGATACCGATGGCAGCGACAAAACTTGCAGCGTCGCATTGCTCAACGCGACCGTGCCCACAACGGACAACTGGTCATACGTGCCGGGTGACGTGTTCGTTCCAGACAAAGTCAGCGTCGCGCCCGAACGCAAATTCAGGCTGGAAGGAAACAGGAGCAAACCAGGCCCGCTTGTTCCGGGAGCGATGTTTCCACCGGCCAGCAAGTTGACGCCGACGGACCCGGTGCCTTCGAGTGTTCCGCCTGCCATCGTGAGCGTGCCGTTCGCTTCCAGTTGGCCGCCGTTGACGCGGAGAATGCCCGCCGTGTTCGTGGTGCCAGACGGTAAACGCAGAAAGCCCGTGTCCGCTTGAATGACTCCGGATGGCTGGGTATTGAAAATGAAGTTGTTGAGCTGGGAAAAGCCCGCCCCGGCGCTCTTGCGCACCAGGCCGGTGTTGATCCACACCGGCGAATTGGTCTGTGCCGAGTAGGCGTTGAAGGAATTGTCACCGGTCATCAACCACTGGCCGCCGTTGCTCACCACCGTGGCGGGCTGCCCGCCGTTGAGCAACTGTCCGTCGTTCCAAGTGACCGTGCCCTGATTGATCAGGTTCAGGGTGTCCAGGAACTTGTTGCCCGGCGTGTTGAACACCAACTGCCCGCCCGCAAGAACGGTCAACTGGTTCACGAGGGAACCCGAGTTGACCACGAACGTGCCGCTCACGCGATTGGACCCGACCAGCGTCGCGCCGTCCAGGGTCAGGTTCGTGATGGCGCCGGCGTTCTGGAAGTTCGGGCCCAGCACCACGGTGCCGCCACTGTGCAGCAGTCCGGGGATGATGTTGGTCCGCAGGTTGAGCGTCGTGCCGTTGAACCGGTTGAAGCCCGCTCCGGACGCCACGCCTCCGGCGTCGTAGTAGATGCCGCTGTTCAAATCCAGGGTGGCCCCCACCGAGGCGGTGAAGCTGCCGCCCAGCGTGTTGTTGGTGCCGCCGCCGAAGCGCAACGTGCCGCTCTGCACGTCCACGACGCCTCCGGGGTTGAAGGCCACATTGAAGTTGTTGATCTGGGAAAAGCCCACCCCGGCACTCTTGCGCACCAGGCCCGTGTTGATCCAGACCGGCGTGTTGGTCTGCGCCGAGTAGGCGTTGAAGGAATAGTCCCCCGTCATCAACCACTGACCCCCGTTGCTCACCACCGTCGCCGGCTGGCCGCCGTTGAGCAACTGCCCGGCGTTCCACGTCACCGTCCCCTGATTGATCAGGGTCAGCGTGTCCAGAAACTTGTTGCCCGGCGTGTTGAGCTGCAGCTCCCCGCCCGCAAGAACGGTCAACTGGTTCACGAGGTAACCCGAGTTGACCACGAAGCTTCCGCTCACGCGATTGGACCCGACCAGTGTCGAACCGTCCAGCGTCAGGTTCGTGATGACGCCGGCGTTCTGGAAGTTCGGACCCAGCACCACGGTGCCGCCACTGTGCAGCAGTCCGGGAATGATGTTGGTCCGCAGGTTGAGCGTCGTGCCGTTGAACCGGTTGAAGCCCGCTCCGGAGGCCACACCGCCGGCGTCGTAGTAGATGCCGCTGTTCAAATCCAGGGTGGCCCCCACCGAGGCGGTGAAGCTGCCGGCCAGGGTGTTGCTGGCGCCGCCCCCGAAGCGCAATGTGCCGCTCTGCACGTCCACGACTCCGCCCGCGTTGAAGGCCACATTGAAGTTGTTGAGCTGGGAGAAGCCCGCGCCGGCGCTCTTGCGCACCAG